>JBDTMD010000101.1:0-6419 GCA_039934435.1 Burkholderiales bacterium | reverse complement strand
TCACGGGCCAGCCCATGGCGCCGAACAGGATCGCATCGGCGGCGCGCGCCGCCTCGAGCGTCGCTTCGGGCAACGCTTCCCCGGTCGCCTTGTAGTGCAACGCGCCCGCGGGATACGTGCGAAAGGCGAGCGACAGGCCGCTGCCGCGCAGCGCCTTCTCCAGCACCGGGATCGCCGCGTCGATCACCTCGACGCCGATGCCGTCGCCGGGCAGGACCGCGATTTCGAATTTTTCCCCCGCGCCAGCCATCGCTGGCGCAATTTACACCAGCCGCCGCCGGCGTGGCGCTAGGGTTTGCCCTTCGTCTCGTATTCCGCGATGGCCTTCTTCAGGTCGGTGTACTCCTCGCAGCCGAAAAAGCACAGGCGATCGAGCTGCGCCAGATGCTCGCGCGCCTTTGGCAGGTCGCCCACCATCAAGTAAGCCTCGCCGATGTACTCGTGCGCGCCGCGGTGCTTGGGCGCCAGGCGCAGCGCCTCGTTGTAATGGCGGAACACCTGGTTCATGTCAGGATTCGGTCCCTTGCGGACGGCGTAGGCGTAGAGGTTGTGGTATTCGGGGTTGGCCGGGGCCTTGGCGAGCGCATCGTGCAATATGGCCGCCGCGGCGGCAAAGTCCTTGCGCGCGGTCGCCTCCCGCGCCTGCTGCAGGACGGGGTCGGACGAGGCCGCGTTGTCCGGCCCCTCCGCTGCCCGGACCGCCAGCGGCAGGGCGAGCAGCGCTATCATCAATGGACGAATGACCGCTTTCATGTGTTTGTCTCCTCAATGCCGCGCATCCTGCTCCTGAACGCCTTCCTTGCGCTAACAATCGCCGCAGGCAGCGCATTCCCGGCGCCGCCCGCGACGCGCGACGAGGCGCTCGCCGCGCTCGACAACCCGGTGACGGAGCGGCGCGCCGAGGCGGTGGTCTGGGTCGCCAACCACGGCAGCGTGGAAGATGCCAACCTGCTGATGAAGCGCCTGCGCGACGAGAGCCTGTTCGTGCGCGGCTATGCCGAGCAGGGCCTGTGGTTGCTGTGGAGCCGCTCGGGCGACCATGACATCGACGCCGTCATGGCGCGCGGGGTGGATGAAATGCAGTCCGGGCGCTACGCCGAAGCCGCGGCCACCTTCTCCGAGGTCATCCGCCGGCGGCCCGATTTCGCCGAGGGCTGGAACAAGCGCGCCACGGTGCGCTACCTGGCGGGCGCATACCGACAGTCGATCGCCGACTGCGACGAGGTGCTCAAGCGCAACCCGCAGCACTTCGGCGCGCTCTCGGGCTACGGCCAGATCCATTTCGAGCTCGGCGAGTACGAACAGGCGCTCGTGTGGTGGCGCCGCGCGCTCGAGGTCAATCCCAACATGCTCGGCGTCGAGTTCAACATCAAGCACACCGAGGAGCTGCTGCGCGAGAAGCGCGGCCGCAGCACGTAGCCGTGGCGCACGCCGGCAAGGCCAAGGCGATCATCGAGCGCCTCAACGCGGAAATCACGAAGGTGACGACCAGCGACGACGTCAAGGTGGCCTGGGCCAGACAGGGCGCGAGCCCGCTCGTCATGAATCCCGCGCAGTTCGAGCAGTACCTGCACGAGGACATCGCCAAGTGGGCGAAGGTCATCGCGCAGGCGGGCATCACGCTGGACTAGACGTAGTCCTTGGTGGCCGCGTCGGCGTCCACCGGCGGGCCGACGAGCGGGCCCTGCAGGTAGTCGCAGCCGAGCTTGGCGAGGAAGGCGCGCTGCGCAGCGGTCTCCACGCCCTCGGCCACCACCGCCAGGCCGAGCGCGTGCGCAAGCTCGACGATGCCGCGCACGAGCGCCGCGGCGCGCTTGTCGCCGGCCGCCTCGGCAACGAGCGTGCGGTCGATCTTCAGCCGGTCGACGGCAAAGCCGCGCAGGGCGGCGAGGCTGGTGCTGCCGGCGCCGAATTCGTCGATGGTCAGCGCCACGCCCAGCTCCTTCAATTTGCGCAGCGTGCTCGCGGCGACCCCGGGCTGCGCCACGAGGGCGGCTTCGCCGATCTCCAGCGACAGGAGCTGCGGCGTCAGGCCGCTCTCGGCGAGCGTGCGCCGCACCAGCTCGATCAGCCCGGGATCGTTGAACTGGCGCGGCGACAGGTTCACCGCCACCTGCACGCCGTGCTCGACGCCGATGAACGTGCACCAGCGGCAGGCTTCGCGCAGCGCCCAGGCGCCGATGCCCTGGATCAGGCCGGTCTCCTCCGCCAGCGCGGCGAAGTCGGCCGGCGGCACCAGCCCGCTGCGGGCGTGCTGCCAGCGCACCAGAACTTCATGCGCCGCCACCGCGCCGCCCTTCGCCGCGGCGATCGGCTGGTAATGCAGCTGCAATTCGCCCATCTGCACCGCGCGCCGCAGGTCGGCCTCCAGCGCCAGGCGGCGCGATGCCGTCTGGTTCATCTGCTCGGTGAAGAACTGGTAGTTCGCGCGCCCCGACTCCTTGGCGTGGTACATCGCCGCGTCGGCATTGCGGATCAGCATGCCGGCGTCGCGCCCGTCCTCCGGGAACACGGCGATGCCGATCGAGGGCGTGACCGTGAGCTCGCGGTCGGCGGCGTGCACCGGCTGAGACAGCGTCTCGATGATCTTGCCGGCGACGTTGGCGGCGTCGGTCGAGCGCATGGCTTCGGGCAGCACCACCACGAACTCGTCGCCGCCGATGCGGCACACGGTGTCGCCGACGCGCAGCTGCTTCACCAGGCGCGCCGCCACTTCCTTCAGCACCAGGTCGCCGACCGTATGGCCGAGCGAATCGTTGATCGCCTTGAAGCGGTCGAGGTCGACGAACATCACTGCCGTCTGCTTGCGGTTGCGCTGGCTGAGCGCAAGCGCCTGCGTCAGGCGGTCTTCCAGCAGGCGCCGGTTCGGCAGCCCGGTGAGCGCGTCGTGGTCGGCGAGGTGCTGGGCGCGCTCCTGTGCGTCGCGCAGCTCGGCGGTGCGCTCGGTGACCACGCGCTCCAGGCCTTCGCGCGCGGCGCGCTCTGCCGAGATGTCGTCGTAGATCCAGATCGAGCCTTCGAGCGGCCGCGCCGGGTCGATGGCCCGGCCGACCACCTTGCACCACAGAAAGCTGCCGTCCTTGCGGCGCATCTGGCGCTCGTCGGTGAAGCTCTCGCCGCGCATCAGGACCTCGTAGCCGGTGCGCCCCAGATCCTCGAACGTTTCGCGCGATTCGTGTATCTGCTCGGTGCTCTTGCCGATCAGCTCGCCGGGTCCATAGCCGAGCATCTCCTCCATGCGGCGATTGCAGCGCTGAAAGGTACGCTCGCGCAGGAACGTGATGCCGATGGTCGCGTTGTCGAGGATCAGCGCCTGCTCGACGAGCGTGCGGCGCACCTCCGCCTCACGCCGCCTGGCGTCGCTGATGTCCTCGAACAGCCACACCGCGCCGCGCGCGGCATCGCCGGGCTGAACCGCACGGCCCGAGAGCCGGCACCAGAATCCCGTGCCGTCGCGCCGCCGCAGCCACTGCTCGCGCGTGTGCGTGCCGCCGCGATCCAGCTCCTGGTAATTGGCCGCCGCCTGCGCGAATTCCTGGTCGGTAAAGTAAATCTGGCGCGAGGAGATGCCGGTGGCCTCGCCGGGCTCGTAGCCGAACAGTTCCTCGAAGCGTCGGTTGCAGCGCTTGACCATCCGCTCGCGCGTGATGGCGATGCCGACGACGACGTTGTTGAGCAGAGCCTCCTGCTCCGCGACCAGTCGCTGCAGCTCGTCTTCGGCGCGGCGCTGCTCGCTGATGTCCTCGTTGGTCCAGACCGAGCCCTTGTGCGGATCCGCCGGATTGATGGCGCGGCCGACGCTGCGTATCCAGATCACGCTGCCGTCCTTGCGCCGGCGCTGCGAGACCTCCTCGTAGGGCACGCCTTTGCGGAATTGCGCGTAGGCGACTTCGAGCCGGCGGTACTCGGACTCGTCGGGATATAGAACGGCGGTCGACTTGCCCTTGAGGTCGCCCGGCGCGTAGCCGTACATCTGCTCGAAGCGCGCGTTGCAGCGCACCACGCGCCGGTCGCGCAGGAAGACGATGCCCACCGAGGCGGTCTCGAAGATCGCCTCCTGCTCGCGCAGCAGCCGCGCCACCTCGTCGCCGTGGCGTCGCGACGAAGTGACGTCGTCGACGATCCAGACCGTGCCGCGGCGCGCATCCGAGGGGCCGATGCCCTTCGCGATCATGCGGGCGAGGAAAGTGGAGCCGTCCTTGCGGCGCATCTCCCAGTCGAGGTCGATCTGCTTGCCCGCCGTCAGCACCGGCACGGCGATGCGGCCGAGCGCCTCGTAGCTCTCCGCCGACGGGTAGATCACCTCGCCGGGCTGGCCGATCAGCTCTTCGGCGCGCCAGCCGAACAGCTCGGCGAACTTCGGATTGCACAGGAAGAACTTGCGGTCGCGCGTGAAGGCGATGCCGATCCAGGCGTTGGCGAGCACCGCCTCGTACTCGAGCTGGGTGAAGCGCGTGTGGCCGGCATAGCTCGCCGACGGCTGCTCCAGGCTGCCCGCGGAGTTAGTGCGATCGTTCATTGCGAAGCATCGTAACGCCAAAACGCCCGCCAGCGCCTACCAGTACGTCTCCACCGTGATGTGGCCGGGCGCGCGCCGGCGATGCTTGCGCATGCCGCGCTCCTCGAGCACGGCCGTGACATCCGTCACCATCGCCGGATTGCCGCACAGCATGACGTGCGAGCGCGCGGCGCTCAGTTCGGTCGCGGCCGCGCGCTCGAGGCGCGCGTCGCGGATCGCGTCGGGGACCCGGCCGGCGAGTGCGCCCGGCGCCGCCTCGCGGCTGAGGAACGGGACGAAGCCGAACTTTTCGCCGCGCGCGCGCGCGACCTCGCCGATCAGCTCGCGGTAGGCCTGGTCGGCGGCGGTGCGCGTGGCGTGCACCAGCGTCACGCGGGCGAAGCGCTGCCAGGGCGCGTCGGTGCGCAGGATCGACAGGAACGGGCCGAGACCGGTGCCAGTCGAGATCAGCCACAGGTTGTCGGCCGCCGGCACTTCGCGCAGCACGAGAAAGCCCGCGGGGTTGGGCGCCACGTGCACCGCGACGCCGGCGGCGAGCGCCGCCAGGCGCGGCGACAGCGGCCCCTCCTGCAGCACGTTGTAATAGAACTCGAGCGGCTCGGCGCCCGGGGCGTTGACCAGGGAATACGGCCGCGCGCAGCGCTCGCCGTCGATGTCGAGCGCGAGCTTGGTGAACTGGCCGGCCTCGAACGGGCCGAGCGGCGCCCGGACCTTCAGGCTGCACAGCCGGTCGGTCCAGCGCGTCTGGCCAACCACCCGGCCTTCGAGCCACTTGCTCATCAGAGCCTTGCATTATATTCGGGCCATGCACGCGCTCCGACCTCTGGTCGGAGCCGGGCTGGAATGGAACTACTGCCGCCCGCCGATCGCGGAAATCGAGTTCGAGATGGACCTGCGCCGCGTCCAGGCGTCCTGCGCCGCGCCGAGGATGCCCTTCGGCATGAAAATGATGAACAGCACCAGCAGCAGGCCGTAGATGGTGCTGTCCAGGCCGTGGATGTCGTGGCCGATGCCGAGGCGCAGGCCGCCGGCGAGCAGCAGCGTGAATACCGCGCCGACGGTGGGGCCGACGCGCACGAACATGCCACCGACGATGGCGCCGAACACGATCTGCAGGCTGATGCCGATGCCCGAGACGGTCTCCGGGTTCACATAGAGCTGGTACTGCGCGTACAGCACCCCGCCCAGGCAGGTGATGAGCGCCGAAATCATCGTGACGCCGAGCTTGAGGCGCGTCACCTGCATGCCGACCGAGGCGGCGGCCTCCTCCTCCTGGCTGATGGCCTCGAGCGCGAGGCGCGCCATCGAGCGATCGACGCGCGTCCACACCCACAGCCCGCCGATCCAGAAGGCGAAGATGATGTAGAACCAGACCAGCTTCGAGGAGAACTGCAGCGCCGCGAGCGCCGCCGAGGTGTCGGCGAGCGCCGTCACCGGCGTCACGCCGAGCGAGCCGCCGGTCTGGTCGCGCAGCGCGACGATGATCAGGCGCGTCACCTCCGAGAGCGCCAGCGTCACCAGCGCGAAGTAGTGGCCGACGATCTTGAAGCGAAAGCACGGGTAGCCGATCAGAAAGGCGACGACTGCCGTCACGCCGAGCGCCAGCGGAATGCCGAACCACGGCGACAGGCCATAGTGGTTCCAGCCCATTACCACCACGTAGGCGCCGATGCCGAGGAACGCGCCGTGGCCCAGGCTCACCAGGCCCAGGCGCCCCATGATCGCCCAGCCGGTGTACACGAACGCCCACAGCAGCGTCATGATCAGCAGGTGCAACGGATAGTTGCCCATGCCGGCGAGCGGCGCGCCCGCGAGCAGCGCAAGGCCGATCCAGCGCAGAGGGTGGCCCACGCTACTTGCCGCCGAGCAGGCCCTGGGGCCGCCAGAACATCATCGCGAT
>JBDTMD010000100.1:0-6475 GCA_039934435.1 Burkholderiales bacterium | reverse complement strand
TGTTCATCTTCAACACCCAGCTGCTGATGATCGGCATCGACAGCACGCTGCACCTGGTGCTCACCGTGGTGAGCGCGACGGTGGCGATGCTGGTGTTCGCTGCCGCGACGCAGGGCTATTTCTTCGTCAGGAGCCGCTGGTACGAGTCGGTCGCGCTGCTGCTGGTGACTTTCACGCTGTTCCGGCCCGGCTACTGGTGGGACATGGTCTATCCGCCGCATGCCGAGGTGCCGGCGACGCAATTGACGCAGCTCGTCGAAAAGGCGCCGAAGGACGATCGGCTGCGCGTCTGGGTCGAGGGCGTAACGATCGAGGGCAAAACCGTCAAGAAGGGCGTGTTGCTGCCGCTCGGCGATCCGGCGCCGGCACCACAGCGGCTGCGCAAGATCGGACTGACCCTGATGACGGCCGGCACCGAGGTCAGGATCGGGGCCGTCAACTTCGGCAGCAAGGCCGAGAAGCTGGGCCTGGAGCAGGGCTTCGCGATCAAGAGCATCGAAGTGGAGGCCGAGCGCCCGGACAAGGAATGGATGTTCATCCCGGCGCTGCTTCTGCTCGGCCTGATCATCGCGCTGCAGCGCACGCGCCTCGAGAAGCCCGCCCCCAGGCGGGCGGCGGCGAATACCTGAGAGGACATCATGTTCAAGGACATCCTGCTGGCAGTGGATCTGAACGAACCCGGCAGCTGGAAGCGCGCCCTGCCCGCCGCGCTTGAGCTGTGCAAGTCCTCCGCGGCCGCGCTGCACGTGGTCACCGTGCTGCCGCCGATCGGCCCGCGGGTCAGCCCGTTCTTTCCCGCCGACGCCAACAGGAAGATGCTCGAGGCGGCGGCGAGCGAATTG
This sequence comes from Burkholderiales bacterium, assembly GCA_039934435.1. Taxonomy (GTDB): domain Bacteria; phylum Pseudomonadota; class Gammaproteobacteria; order Burkholderiales; family SG8-39; genus JAABQT01. Next base: position 5,633 of record JBDTMD010000100.1, on the reverse strand, counting down.
CGCGGCTTCGTCAAGCAGCACGTGCCGGCGGGCATCAAGGTGCAAGACATCGTCGCGCAGGGCTCGATCTACCGCGAGATCCTCGCCGCGGCCGAGAAGCTCAATGCCGACCTCGTGGTCATGGCCTCGCACAAGCCCGGGGTCGGGGATTACCTGCTCGGCGCGAACGCCGCGCACGTGGTGCGCCACTGCCCGCGCTCGGTAATGGTGGTGCGGGGTTGAGGGTGCCGCCATGGCTTACGACACGATCCTTTATTCCCTGCGCGACGCCATCGTCGAAATCCGGTTCAACCGGCCGCAGCGCCTGAATGCCGTCACGCCGCAGCTGTACGCGGAGCTGAACGACGCGCTGGGCCGCGCCGAAGCCGAGCGCGAGGCGCGCGTGGTGATGCTGACCGGCGAAGGCCGGGCCTTCTGCGTCGGCGCCGACCTGAAGGAGCACAAGGCCGGCGGCCGCACGGCGTTCGAGCGCCGGCAGTACCTGCAGGGCGAGCAGACCGTCTGCAAGCGGCTGCTGCAGCTCGGCCAGCCCGTCATCGCCGCCGTCAACGGTTACGCGCTCGGCGCCGGGGCCGAGATGGCGATCGCGTCGGACTTCCTGGTGATGGCGGCGAGCGCGCAGATCGGGCTGCCGGAAATCAGCATCGGCAACTATCTCGGCGGCGGCGTCAGCTGGCTGCTGCCGCGCCTGGTCGGCCTGGCGCAGGCGCGCGAGCTGGTGTTCCTCGGCGAGCGCATCAAGGGCGAGGAAGCGGCGCGCATCGGCCTCGCCAACCGCGTGTTCGCCGACGAGGGATTCCTGGATGCCGCGCGCGACTTCGCCAGTCGCATCGCCGCCAAGGCGCCGCTGTCGATGCAGCTCGCCAAGCGCCATCTCAATTTCGCCGCCGCGGGCACGCTCGAGGCCGCGCTGGCGGCAGAGCTGGAAGGCATGACGTTCGTTGCCACGACCAAGGACTGGCAGGAAGGCATCGACGCCTTTGCCGAAAAGCGCGCGCCGGTGTTCAAGGGCGAATGACCGGGAACGCGCTGCGGCCGATCTTCTATCCGGGCGCGATCGCCATCGTCGGCGCCTCCGCCGACCCGACCAAGCGCGGCTTCCGCGCGATCCAGAAGCTGCTCGAAGACGGCTTCAAGGGTGCGATCTACCCGGTCAATCCGAAGGCCACCGAGATTCTCGGCCTGCGCGCTTACGCCTCGCTCGCCCAGATTCCCGGCCCAGTGGATCTGGCCCTGGTGTGCACGCCGGCAAAGACGCTGCCGGCGGTAATCGCGCAGTGCGGCGCCAAGGGCGTGAAGGGCGCCGTGGTGCTGGCCGGCGGCTTCGCCGAAGCCGGCGCCGATGGCCGGCTGCTCGAGGACCTGATGGTGGCCGAGGCGCGCAGGCACGGCGTGCGCATCGTCGGTCCGAATACCTCGGGCATCTTCAACACCCATGCCGCCTGCAACATCGTCGGCTTCTCGCACCTGAAGCCCGGCGGCGTCGGCCTGCTATCGCAGTCCGGCAACATGGCGCTGTCGCTCGTCACCGAGGCGCAGGCCAACGGCTACGTCGGGCTGTCCACCTATGTCGGCATCGGCAACGAGTCCGACATCCGCTTCCACGAGTATCTCGAATTCTTCCGCGGCGACGCCAATACCAGCGCGGTCATTGCCTACGTCGAAGGCATGAAGGAGGGTCGGCGCTTTCTCGATGCCGTACGCCGCTTCGCGCGCGAAAAGCCGCTGGTGATCTACAAGTCGGGCCGCACCAGCGCCGGCCGCAGCGCCGCGAGCTCGCACACCGGCGCGCTCGCCGGCGACTATGCGGTGAGCGAAGGCGTGCTGCGCCAGGCGGGCGCGATCCTGGCGCGCAAGTCCGACGAAATCCTGTCGCTCGCCGAGGCCCTGTCGCTGCTCGAGCCGCTCGCCTCGCGCCGCGTCGCGGTGCTGGCCGATGGCGGCGGCCATGCGACGATCGCCGCCGACGCGCTGACCGAGCACGGCCTCGCGCTGGCGACGCTTGGCGAGGACACGAAGCGCGCGCTCGCCGCCATCCTGCCGGCATCGGCGGCGCTCGCCAACCCGGTCGACGTGGCCGGCGGCACCGACGCCGACCCGGCGGTGTTCGGCGAGTGCGTGCGCATCCTGCTGCAAGACGCCGCGGTGGATGGCCTCCTCATCACCGGCTTGTTCGGCGGCTACGGCGTGCGCTTTTCCAGCACGCTGACGCCGATCGAACTGGAGACCTCCGACCGGATCGCGCAACTGCACCGCGAGCACGGCAAGCCGGTGCTGGTGCATAGCCTCTACGCCAGCCTGTACGCCGGCCTGCGCCCGCCGCCGCTGGCGCGGATACGCGCGGCCGGCATCCCGGTCTACGATTCGCTGGAGCGCGCCGTGCGCTGCCTGCAGGCGCTGGCCGAGTTCGGCGAGGCGCGCCGCCGACCGCCGCTGAAAGACGCCAGCCCGGGCCGCCGTGGGCGGCGCTTCGAGCAGGTGCTGGCGACCTGCAAGGCCGAAGGACGCTCCGTCGTGCTCGAGCACGAGGCGCGCCAGGCGCTGGAGGATGCGGGCGTCGAGATGCAGGCGCCAGCCCACGTCGCGGCCACGCCGGAAGCGGCGGTGGCGGCCTTCAAGTCCCTGGGCGGCGTGCCGGTGGCGCTGAAGATCGTCTCGCGCGACATCATCCACAAGACCGAGGCCGGCGCCGTGAAGCTCAACGTCGGCGATGCAGCCGGCGTGCGCCAGGCGTTCGCCGAAATCATGGAAAACGCCGGGCGCTACTCGCACGAGCACATCGGCAAAGATGCCGACGTTGCCGGCGCGCTGGTGACGCCGATGGCGCCCAAAGGCGGCGTCGAGGTCATCGTCGGCGTGGTGCGCGACCCGACCTTCGGGCCAATCCTGATGTTCGGCCTGGGCGGCGTGCTGGTCGAGGTACTGAAGGACGTGGTGTTCCGCTCGCTGCCGCTCACCGAGGAGGACGCGCGCTCGATGCTCACGGAGATCCGCGCAGCAAAGATCCTCGACGGCGTGCGCGGCGCGCCGCCCACCGACAAGGAAGCCTTGGTCCGGCTGATGCTCGGCATCTCCGAGCTGTGCCGGGCGTTTCCCGAAATCGCCGAGCTCGACCTGAATCCGGTGCTCGCCTACCCGAAGGGCGTCGGCATCCTCGACGCGCGTATTCTGCTCGAGGTCGAGCGGCCGCAATCGGACACCGGGCGATGATGAAATTGCGGGACGCCTAACACTCCAAGAGACGGGCCACAGGTGCGTTTGACTCCGTACACGGCTACGGAGTCTAGACTAAGCCTTGTTGGCAAGCAGCCCGGCGCACAGCTCGATCGTTCATGAATCCAGTTGAACAGGAGTAATCAGATGACTGCAGCGCAGCTTCCTACCGGTCGTTCTTGGTTGCGTGCGATCGGCATCGGCCTCGGAGTCGCCGTGCTGACGGCGCTGGTGATGCAGACACTTGTGAAGATCGGCGTCTCGCCGTTCCCCAATCCACCCTCATTGGCCCTCGCCGAAACCCTGCTGAGTCGCGACCTCCCGCTGCCCGTGGGGCTGCTGTTCCACACTGCCTATGTGACCTTCTGGTGTGTAGTGTACGTCCGCTTTTCCCCGAAGCGCGATATCAAAACGGCCCTGGCGCTCGCGCTGGCGCTGTGGCTGGTAATCCTGGTCGTGTTCTTTCCGGTGATTGGCTGGGGGTTCGCGGGACTGCACATCAGTCCGAAGCTGATTCCGGCTTCCCTGCTGCCGCACTTTCTATTCGGTATTCTCCTGTGGGGTATGGACAGGTATCTGCCCCGCAAACCTGCCGGCACGAACTGAGGGGGCGCGAATGAACCGGCTGGATTCCGAGACGCTCCGCGCCTGGCAAGCGCAGGGGCGCGACTTCGTCCTGTTGGATACGTTGCCGGCGAAGAGCTTTGCGATGGGGCACCTGGCGGGCGCCATCAATATTGTCTCTGACGACATCTTGCAACGGGCGCCAGAGCTCCTGCCCGACAAGAACGCCCTGATCGTGGTGTACTGCGCCAGCGCCACCTGCAAGCGCGCCGGCCTGTCCGCCGAACGTCTCGCAGCCCTTGGCTACACGCGCGTCCACCACTACGTCGGCGGCAAAAAGGACTGGGTTGCCAGAGGATTCGCGCTGACCTAGGCGGAGAAATTCGAGTGCCTGCCGCGGCGGTATCTCAGTTCGATTCGTAACGGTGCCACCGACGTAAAGCGATCGCGGCCCAGATTATTTCCACCACGCCGAAGGGCCATGCACCCTGCAGGAATCCATAGATGGAACCCAGGACGCAGGCACCGGCGAACCCGAGCACGTACCCCCGACCCCGCGCTTCCAGCGCGTAGCAGATGACCATGAGCGTCACCGCCAGCAGGCCGAAAGCGGAAAGCAGGTCAATCAATGCGATCGCCTAATCGTTCGAACAATGGCGGAGAGAGAGGGATTCGAACCCCCGGGACGGTTACCCGCCCAACAGATTTCGAGTCTGCCGCAATCGACCACTCTGCCATCTCTCCGCGGCAGCGTGGATTTTATCAGGGCCGCGCGAGCTTCTCGACCCCGCCCATGTGCGCACGCAGCGCCGCAGGAATCGTCACCGAGCCGTCGGCGTTCTGGAAATTCTCCAGGATCGCGACCAGCGTGCGCCCTACGGCGAGCCCCGAGCCGTTCAGCGTGTGCACCGGCTCGGCCTTGCCGTTGTCGTTGCGGAAGCGCGCCTGCATGCGCCGCGCCTGGAACGCCTCGAAGTTCGAGCAGGAGCTGATTTCGCGGTAGGCGCCCTGCCCCGGCAGCCAGACCTCGAGGTCGTAGGTCTTCGCCGCCGAGAAGCCCGTGTCCCCGGTGCACAGCGTGACGACCCGGTAGGGCAGTTCGAGCCGCTTCAGGATCGTTTCCGCGTGCGCCGTCAATTCCTCGTGCCCTGCGCCGGATTTCGACGGATGCACGACCTGCACCAGCTCGACCTTGTCGAACTGGTGGTTGCGCATCATGCCGCGCGTGTCCTTGCCGGCGGCTCCGGCCTCCGAGCGGAAGCACGGCGAGTGGCACACGAACTTCATCGGCAGCGCATCCAGCGGCAGGATTTCCTCCCGCACGAAATTAGTCACCGAATACTCGGCGGTCGGAATGAGATACAGATCCCGGCCTTCGAGCCTGAACAGGTCGTCCTTGAATTTGGCGAGGCTGGTGACGCCGTCGGCACAGGCCGCGCTCACCATGTAGGGCGTGTACACCTCGGTGTAGCCGTGCTCGGCGGTGTGCACGTCGAGCATGAACTGCGTCAGTGCGCGGTGCAGCCGCGCGAGACCGCCCTTCATCACCGCGAAGCGCGCGCCGGCGAGCTTGGCGCCGGTCTCGAAATCGAGGCCGAGCGGTGTGCCGACGTCGATGTGGTCCTTCGGCTGGAAGGAAAACTGGCGCGGCTCGCCCCAGCGGCGCACTTCCACATTCTGCTCGGCGCTGGATCCGACCGGCACGCTTTCCTGCGGCAGGTTCGGAATCAGCGAGACGAATTCGCGCAGCCTTGCCTGCAGCGCCTCGTTCTCGACTTCCATCTGCTTGAGCTTCTCCCCGAGCCCGGCCGCCTGCGCCATCAGCGCCGCCGCCAGCGCCTCGTCCTTTTTCGCCT
>JBDTMD010000099.1:0-6480 GCA_039934435.1 Burkholderiales bacterium | reverse complement strand
TAGCATCCACCCCCTAATGGCCAAGACCCCCATGACTTCGCGCGGCGCGGAAGCGCTGCGCACCGAACTGCACCGACTGAAAACCGTCGAGCGCCCGGCCAATTCGCAGGCCATCGCGGAAGCGCGCGCGCACGGCGACCTGTCCGAGAACGCCGAGTACGACGCGGCGCGCAATCAGCAGGGCTTTATCGAAGGGCGCATTTCCGAGATCGAGGCGAAGCTCGGCAACGCGCAGATCATCGACCCCAAGCTCCTGGATTCCGACGGCCGCTGCGTGTTCGGCGCCACCGTCGATCTGGAGGAAAAGGGCGGCGACCCGGTGACCTACCAGATCGTCGGCGAGGACGAGGCCGACATCAAGGACGGCAGGATCTCGATCTCTTCGCCGATCGCGCGGGCGCTGATCGGCAAGGAGGCCGGCGACCAGGTCGACGTGCATACGCCGGGCGGAGTGAAGCACTACGAGATCCTGGACGTGCGCTACGAATAGGGCTCACCAGCCCGAGAATCGCGGCCAGCAGCCTTCGAGCCGGCCGCCGCGCGCGCGAGCTTGTTCGGTGCGAGGGCCACGGTGTAGAGCACGTCGCGATGCCCGTGGCTGCCGAAGATTTCGGCTTCTTTCAGAGTGGACACGCAGATCGGGCCGGGCTGCCCGCCATGCAACCGGCGCACAATGTCGAGGCTCTTTGCCGTCTTTACGTGCAGGCGCAGCGCCGGTCCGAGCCGCGCGATATGTCCGGACATGCGCTTCCAGTTGGCGTCCAGCTTGTCGCGCTCGAGCAGCAGCGCGGGCGTCTCGAGTGCGGTCAGTTCATTCATTCGCGCGGGCGGCGGCGTTGCGGGCGTTTCGTGCCCGCCGGCCTTCTGCGGCGCGGCGGTTTGCGGTCTTGCGCCGCATCGGGCCGGCCAGTGCCGGGGCGGCGCTGCAGGCGGGGCTTGGCTTCCGCCGGCGCTTCCTGCGGCGGCTTCTCGCGATACAGCACGAAGATCTTGCCGATGTGCTGCACCGCGGCCGCGCCGGTTCGCTCGCAGATGCTGGCCAGCGCCACGTCGCGCTCGTCGCGGTTGAGCGGCGCCGCGCGCACCTTGATGAGCTCGTGGTGCGACAGCGCGCGGTCGATCTCGGCGACCAAGGCGTCGCTGAGTCCTTTTTCGCCGAGCTGCAGGATTGGGTGCAGCGCGTGGGCGCGCGTCTTGAGCCGCTTTCGGGTCGCGGAGTTCAGTTCGGTCATGCCGCGAGTATAAGATCAGCGGCGATGGCCAAATCGAGCAAAGCCTGGCTGCGCCGCCACGTTACCGACACTTACGTTCGCCAGGCGAAGGAAGCCGGCTACCGCTCGCGTGCGGCATACAAGCTCCTGGAGATCGACGCGCGGGATCATCTGCTCCGGCCCGGCATGCGCGTGCTTGATCTGGGCGCGGCGCCCGGCGGCTGGTCGCAGGTCGCCGCCGCGAAAGTGAAGCCCGGCGGCAAAGTGGTCGCCGTCGACCTGCTCGAGACCAAGCCGATTCCCGGCGTGACGATATTCAAGGGGGACTTCCGCGAAGCCGACCTGGAAGGCGCCCTGGGCGGCAAGGCCGACCTCGTGCTATCGGACATGATGCCCAACATCACCGGTGTTCCGACAGTGGACCAGGCGCGCGCCGCGCAGTTGCTGCTGGCGGCCGTCGAGCTGTGCCGGCGCGTCCTGACGCCGGACGGCGTGTTTCTGGCAAAGATGTTCCATGGCGAAGCATTCGACGAGGTCCTCGAGGCGCTCAAATCGTCGTTTCAAACGGTTGCGGTGCGAAAGCCCGCGGCCTCCCGGGGCGAATCCCGGGAGAACTATCTGCTCGCACGCGGCAGAAATAAGCATTGAACCCGGGCTGCGCGCCGCAATCTACCGTTTGGGCGTAAACTCGACCACTCGCGGCGAAGTGCCCCCGAAGGAGCAAGTCATTGAACAACATGCTTAAAAACCTCGTCATCTGGCTGGTGATCGGCCTCGTGCTGATGACGGTGTTCAACCAGTTCAACACCCGCCAGGCGGCGCAGGCGCCGATGGAGTATTCCCAGTTCCTGAATGAGGTGAAGGCGGGGCGCATCGCCAAGGTGACGATCGAGGGGCGCCAGCTCAAGGCCACCACCTCGGACAACCCGCCGCGACGCGTCACGAGCTACTCGCCGGGCGACATCTGGCTGGTCTCCGATCTGCTCAAGTACGGCGTGCAGGTCGAAGCCAAGCCCGAGGAGGAGCCCTCGCTCCTGATGAACATCTTCGTGTCCTGGTTCCCGATGCTGTTGCTGATCGGCGTCTGGATCTTCTTCATGCGCCAGATGCAGGGCGGCGGCCGCGGTGGGGCGTTCTCGTTCGGTAAGTCGAAGGCGCGGATGCTGGACGAATCGACCAATACGGTTACCTTTGCCGATGTCGCCGGTTGCGAAGAGGCCAAGGAAGAGGTTTCCGAGCTGGTCGACTTCCTGCGCGACCCGACCAAATTCCAGAAGCTCGGCGGACGCATCCCGCGGGGCGTGCTGATGGTGGGATTGCCCGGCACCGGCAAGACGCTGCTCGCGCGCGCCATCGCGGGCGAGGCCAAGGTGCCGTTCTTCACGATTTCCGGCTCCGATTTTGTCGAAATGTTCGTCGGCGTGGGCGCGGCGCGCGTGCGCGACATGTTCGAGCAGGCGAAAAAGCATGCGCCGTGCATCGTGTTCATCGACGAAATCGACGCGGTCGGCCGCCAGCGCGGGGCAGGCCTGGGCGGGGGCAATGACGAGCGCGAGCAGACTCTGAACCAGCTGCTGGTGGAAATGGACGGTTTCGAGGCCACCGCCGGCGTGATCGTGATCGCGGCCACCAACCGCCCGGACGTGCTCGACCCGGCATTGATGCGACCTGGCCGCTTCGACCGGCAGGTGGTGGTGCCGCTGCCGGACATCCGCGGCCGCGAGGAAATCCTCAAAGTGCACATGCGCAAAGTGCCGCTCGCGCCCGACGTGCGGGCCGAAATCATCGCGCGCGGCACGCCCGGGTTCTCCGGCGCGGACCTCGCCAACCTGGTGAACGAGGCGGCGCTGTTCGCCGCGCGCAAGAACAAGCGCCTCGTCGACATGGACGATTTCGAGATGGCGAAGGACAAGGTCATCATGGGCGCGGAGCGGCGCTCGATGGTGATGCCGGAGGAAGAGCGCAGGAACACTGCCTATCACGAGTCGGGGCACGCAGTGGTGGCGAAGCTGCTGCCCAAGACCGACCCGGTGCACAAGGTGACGATCATCCCGCGCGGCCGCGCGCTCGGCGTGACCATGCAGCTGCCGACCGAGGACCGCTACAGCCAGGACCGGGTACGGCTGCTCAACACGATCACGGTGCTGTTCGGCGGGCGTATCGCCGAAGAGCTGTTCATGAACCAGATGACCACCGGCGCTTCCAACGACTTCGAGCGCGCCACCGAGCTCGCGCGGCGCATGGTGACGCAGTGGGGCATGTCGGACGAGCTCGGGCCGATGGTCTACGGCGAGAACGAGGCCGAGGTGTTCCTCGGCCGCTCGATCACCACGCACAAGAACGTGTCCGAAACGACGCTGCAGAAGGTCGACGCCGAGATCCGGCGCATCATCGACGAGCAATACAAGCTGGCGCGCAAGCTCCTCGAGGGAAATCGCGACAAGGTCGAGGCCATGGCGAAGGCGCTGCTCGAGTGGGAAACGCTCGACGCGGACCAGCTGGACGACATCATGGCGGGCAAGCCGCCGCGCCCGCCGAAGGTCCCCGCCGCCACCACGGCGCCGACCGGCGGCGCCGCCAACGACGGCGCGGCAGGCGCCACCGCACCCGCGTCTCCGGCGGTGTGATTTTGCGCTGCGGCAGGTTCTCCCTGCCGCTCGACCGCCCGCTGATCATGGGCGTCGTGAACGTCACGCCCGATTCCTTTTCCGACGGTGGCCGGTTCCTGGATTCCAGGACCGCGATCGTCCATGCGCGCAGGCTCGTGGAACAGGGCGCCGACATCATCGATGTCGGCGGCGAATCCTCGCGGCCGGGCGCTGCTGCCGTCGCCGAGGCCGAGGAGTTGCAGCGCGTTCTGCCAGTTGTACAGGCCCTGCGCGATATGCCGCTGTCCGTAGACACGAGGCGGCCGGCGGTGATGCGGGCGGTGCTCGATGCCGGCGCCACGATGATCAACGATATCGAGGCCCTCAGCGCGCCCGGCGCGCTCGAGGCACTCGCGGGCCGCGAATGCGCGGTCTGCCTGATGCACAAAAAAGGCGACCCCGCGAACATGCAGCAGGACCCGCGCTACGCCGACGTCGTCGGCGAGGTGCGCGATTACCTGGCGCATCGCATCGCCGCCTGCGAGAAGGCCGGTATCACGCGGGATCGAATCGTCGTCGACCCGGGCTTCGGCTTCGGCAAGACGGTTGCGCACAACCTGACGCTGCTCAAACGCATTGCCGAGTTCGCCAGCCTGGAGGTGCCGGTCCTCGCCGGCTGGTCGCGCAAGTCCGCGCTCGGCGCGATCGCCGGCCGCGAGGTCGGCGAGCGGCTGGCCGCGAGCCTGGCCGCCGCTTTGCTCTCGCTGCTCGGCGGGGCGAGAATACTGCGGGTGCACGATGTCGGGGAGACGCGCGACGTGGTGAAGATGTGGCAGGCGTGGGCGGCGGCATGACGCGCGCGTACTTCGGCACCGACGGCGTGCGCGGTACGGTGGGCGAAGCGCCGATGACCGCGGATTTCGTGCTGCGGCTTGGTTATGCCGCCGGCAAGGTGCTCGCCGGCAGCGCAAGCGGCGGCGCCGACCGGCCCGCGGTGCTGATCGGCAAGGACACGCGCATTTCCGGCTACATGATCGAGGCGGCGCTCGAGGCGGGCTTCTCGGCCGCCGGCGTCGATGTGCTGCTGTGCGGCCCGCTGCCGACGCCAGGCGTCGCCTACCTGACGCGCGCGCTGCGCCTCGCCGCCGGCGTGGTCATCAGTGCCTCGCACAATCCTTACGGCGACAACGGCATCAAGTTTTTCTCCGGCGACGGCTTCAAGCTGGCGGACGCCGTGGAGGCCGGCATCGAGCGCGCACTCGAGCAGCCGATTGGCTGCAACGCTTCCGCGCATCTGGGCCGGGCACGGCGCGTGGACGACGCGGGCGGCCGCTACGTCGAATTCTGCAAGTCGACGTTCCCCGTGCACCTCGACCTGCGCGGCCTGCGCCTGGTGGTCGATTGCGCGCATGGCGCAGCGTACAGCGTCGCACCGCACGTGTTTCACGAGCTCGGCGCCGAAGTCGTGCCGGTCGGCGTATCGCCCGACGGTTTCAATATCAACGACATGTTCGGCGCCACCTCGCCCGCGCAGCTGCAGGCGGCGGTGCTACGGCACCAGGCCGACGTCGGCATTGCGCTCGACGGCGACGGCGACCGCCTGATCATGGCGGACGCACAGGGCGCGCTGTACGACGGCGACCAGCTGCTCTATGCCATCGTCAAACATCGCGCGATGAAAGAGAAAGTCGCCGGAGTCGCGGGCACGCTGATGACCAACCTGGCGCTGGAGCAGGCATTCCAGCGCCTCGGCGTCGCATTCGCGCGCGCTCGCGTAGGCGACCGCTACGTGCTCGAGCTGATGCGGGAACGAGGCTGGCAGCTCGGTGGCGAGAACTCGGGCCACATCATCTGCCTGGACAAGCACACGACTGGCGATGGCATTGTGTCCGCGCTGCAAGTCCTGTATGCATTGAAGGCCGAAGGCCGCGGGCTGGCGCAGTTGTGCGGCGCTATGCGGCTCTACCCGCAGGTGATGGTCAACGTCAAAATCGGGAAGGGCGTCGATGTGATGGCTGATGCACGTGTGCAGGCAGTGCTTCGGGACACGGAAAGCCGGCTCGATGGCAAAGGGCGGGTGTTGCTGCGGGCATCCGGGACCGAGCCGGTCGTGCGGGTCATGGTTGAAGGCGAAACTATCGACCGCATCGAGCGCGCCGCCCGAGAGATTGCCGCGGCAGTTGAATCTGCCGCTTCTGGCCGCTAGGCCGTCCGTGCAATGCGGCACCGGCAGATGACTTGTCATGAAAGCGTAATATCGCCACGCTACCGTGTTGAGCCATTGAATCCCGACGATGCCATGGAGAAAGTTAAATGCTCAAGAACAACAAATTGACACGATTCGTCGTCCTGACGATCTGTGCCCTGTCCTCGGCCAGTGCGCAGGCGGCCAATATTACCGGGGCCGGCGCAACCTTTCCGTACCCGATCTACGCGAAATGGGCTGACGCCTACAAGAAAACGACCGGCATCGGAATGAATTACCAATCGATCGGATCCGGTGGCGGGATAAAACAAATTACGGCGAAAACAGTCGACTTCGGCGCATCCGACATGCCGATGACGCCGGAAGATCTGGAAAAGAATGGCCTGCTACAGTTCCCCGCAATCATGGGCGGTGTGGTGCCAGTGTTCAACCTCAAAGGCATCCGTACCGGGGACATCCGCTTGTCCGGTCCATT
>JBDTMD010000098.1:0-6516 GCA_039934435.1 Burkholderiales bacterium | reverse complement strand
CGCGCGCCACCACCGCGTCCTGCGCGTAGCGGCGCTCGCGGCCATCGGGCGCCGCGCCTTCCGCGTGCACGGTGCAACGCGCTTCAGACCCCGCCTGGTCATGGATGTCGATGCGCGCGCGCAGCGCCGCGAGCAGCTCGGCGTACTGGGTGACGTAGCCGAGCGCGGGAACGCCGGCGTCGGCCGCTTCCATGCGCGTGCGGCCGAAGGCGCCGGCCTGCGAAACGTGGATGGTCGTGATCGGCGTCACCGGAAACGCTCCCCAGACGCCCGTGCGCTCGAAGATCAGCCGGCTGGCATGCGACAGGGCAATGGGGCGAAATGAACTTGCGGCTGAGGGATGCGCGTCCACCACGCGCACCGAGTGGCGCGAGCCCTGCAGCGCCAGGGCCACGGTGCAGCCGACCGGCCCCGCGCCGAGGACGAGGACGTCAGCGCCGGCCGTCACGGATCAGCGCCTCGATCTCGGCGACCGCCTTCGGCGCCGCCGCGGTCAGCACCTCGCACTCCCCCTTGGTGACCAGCACGTCGTCTTCGATGCGCACGCCGATGTCGCGCAGGCGCTCGGGAACGTCTGCCGCGGCGCGGATGTACAGCCCGGGCTCGACGGTGAGCGTCATGCCCGGGGCGAGCGTGCGCCAGGCGCCGGCGCGCTTGTAGTCGCCGGCATCGTGCACGTCCAGCCCGAGCCAGTGGCCGGTGCGGTGCATGTAGAAGCGCTTGTAGGTCTCTTTCTCCAGAACCTCGTCGAGGCCGCCGCGCAGCAGCTTCAGGTCGAGCATGCCCTGCGCGAGCACGCGCACCGCGGCGTCGTGCGGCTCGTTCCAGGTGTTGCCCGCACGCACCTTGGCCATCGCCGCGCCCTGCGCCGCGAGCACGATCTCGTAGACGTCGCGCTGCGCGCCGCCGAAGCGGCCGCTCACCGGAAACGTGCGCGTGATGTCGGCGGCGTAGCCGGCGAGCTCGCAGCCGGCGTCGATCAGCAGCAGCGCGCCCTCGTCGAGCTGCGCGTCGTTCTGCAGGTAGTGGAGAATGCAGGCATGGGCGCCGCCGGCGACGATCGGCGAATAGGCGGGAAACTGCGCGCCGCTCGTCCGGAACTCGTGCAGCAGCTCGGCCTCGATCTCGTACTCGAAGCGCCCCGGGCGCGCCGCGAGCATCGCGCGACAGTGCGCCGCCGCAGAGATCGCCGCCGCCCGGCGCATCACGCCCAGTTCCTGCGCGTCCTTCAGCAGCCGCATTTCATCCAGCGGCGCGTGCACGTCGTGCAGCTCCTGCGGCGCGGCGATACCGGCGCGTGCGTTGGCACGCACCGCATTCAGCCAGCGCATGGCGCGCGCGTCCCACTCGGCGTCGGCGCCGATCGGGTACCACAGCGCGGCACGGTCGGCGAGCAGCGCCGGCATCGCCTCGTCGAGCGCAGCGATGGAGTGCGCCGCGTCGAAGCCGAAGCGCTCGCGCGCGCCTTCGGGGCCGTGGCGGAAGCCGTCCCAGATTTCACGCTCGGGATTCTTCTCGCGGCAGTACAGGATCGAGCGCGGCGCGGCGCCGCCCACCACCACCAGCACCGCCTCGGGCTCCTGGAAGCCGGTGAGATAGTAGAAGTAGCTGTCGAAGCGATAGGGATAGTGCGAATCGCGGTTGCGCACGCGCTCGGGCGCGGTCGGGATCACGGCCACGCCCCCGCCGATGGCGGCGGCCAGGCGCCGCCGGCGTTCGGCGTGCGCCGCGTGGTCCTGCTTCAGATCGTCGGCTTTCATGTTCTCTCTTATGCTCCGGCGAGCAGCGCCTCGAGTTCGGCCAGGCGCTCGGTCGTGCCGACATCGCGCCACAGGCCGGCGTGCAGTTCGCCCGAGAGCCGCCCGGCGTCGGCCGCGGCGCGCAGCAGCGGCGCCAGCTGCGCCCGCTCGCCCGCGCGCACCGGCGCCACCAGCGCCGGGTCGATGAGCGCGATACCGGTGTAAGTGTAGCGCGGCGCCGCGGCATTTCCCGCCGCGCCCTCGGCGAGCGAGAAATCGCCCCGCGGATGGTGCGCCGGATTGGGCGTGAGTAAGAGGTGCGCGAGATTCGGGCCCAGGGCGCGGCGGCGCAACGCGGCAAGGTCGAAATCGCAGTACACGTCGCTGTTGACCAGCGCGAACGGCGCGGCGCCGAGGAGCGCGCGCGCCTGCGCGATGCCGCCCGCAGACTCGAGCGGTTGCGGCTCGCGCGAGTAGGCGAGGGACAGTCCGAGCGCGCCGCCGTCGCCCAGGCGCGCCTCGATGCGCTCGCCCAGCCATGAAACATTGATCACCACCTCGCGAAAGCCCGCCCGCGCCAGCCGCTCGAGCTGCCAGACGATGAGCGGCTTGCCGCCGGCCTCGACCAGCGCTTTGGGCACCTGGTCGGTCAGGGGGCGCAGGCGCAGGCCCAGTCCCGCCGCCAGGACCATCGCCTTCACGTCTGCAGCGCGTCCAGCAGGCGCCCGAGCGGTGCGAGCGCCGCGTAACGCCGCGCGGCCGCGCGCGCATAGCCGAGAAAGCGCGGCGTGTCGGCGACGTATTTTTCCTTGCCGTCGCGGTAGGTGAGGCGCGCGAAGATGCCGAGGACCTTGAGGTGGCGCTGCAGCCCCATCCACTCGAGCGCGCGCCAGAATTCGGCGAAGTCGGCAGCCACCGGCAGCCGCGCGCATTTCGCCATCTCCCAGTAGCGCGCCGAGCAGTCGAGCACGCGCGCCTCGTCCCAGCTGAGAAAAGCATCGCGCATGAGCGAGGCGATGTCGTAGGTGATCGGCCCGATGACCGCGTCCTGGAAATCGAGCACACCCGGATTCGGCGTGCAGCGCATCAGGTTGCGCGGCATGTAATCGCGATGCACGTACACCGCGGGCTGCGCCAGCGCGCTGGCGACCAGCGCCGCGCACAGTCCGTCCCACGCCGCGCGCTGCGCCGGCGTTAGCTCGCGCCCGAGATGGCGGCCGACGAACCACTCGGGAAACAGCGCGAGTTCCCGGCGCAGCAGCGCTTCATCGTAGGGCGGCAGCGCGCCCGGGCGCGTGGCCAGCTGCCACTTGATCAGGGCGGCCACCGCGTCACCCAGCAGCTCGCCGGCGTTGGCCTCGTCGAGCACATCGAGGTAGGTGACGGTGCCGAGGTCGTCGAGCAGCAGGAATCCCTGGCCGAGGTCCTGCGCGTGCACCTGCGGCGCGTTCACACCCGCGTCGCGCAGCATCTGCGCCACGCGCACGAAGGCCGCGCCGTCCTCGTGCTGCGGCGGGGCGTCCATCGCGATGAAGGTGCGCGTAGCGCCAAGCGTGACGCGGAAATAGCGGCGGAAGCTGGCGTCGGCCGAGGCCGGTGCGACGGAAAATTCCGCGCCGCCGAGCGGCCCGGCGAGCCAGCGCCTGAGCGCAGCGAGCCTTTGATCCACGAGTTGCGTTGCGCCTGACGCGGAATTGTGCGATTTTACACGCAAAGGTCGGCCTCTCTCCCTCTTACATGCAGCGTTTTCCAGCGCGAAAGCTGGCCATTCAGGTTGCCGGCTGCGCGTCGCTGCTGGCGGCATTCGCCGTGGCCGCGCAGGCGCCTGCGCCGCAGATGCCGGCGCCGAAGCAACCGGCGACCATCGACGCGCAGTCGATCGAGGGCATCGCGGGCCTGGAAGTGACGGCGCGCGGCGGCGTCCAGTTCCGGCAGGGCGATTTCGAGGTCTACGCCGATTACCTCAAGTTCAACCGCGAGTTCGGTCGTCTCGAGGCCGAGGGCGGCGTGCGCATCTTGGAGGGGCCGGACCGCTTCTTCGGGCCGCGGCTGAGTTACGACACGACGGCGCACACCGGCGTGCTCGAGGCGCCTACGTTTCTCATGCGGCGCCAGCAGACCGCGCGCGGCAGCGCCGAGCGCATCGAGTTCCTGGGCCCGCAGCGCTACCGCCTGCTCGGCGCGAAGTTCACCAGCTGCGAGCCGGGCAACGACGATTGGTGGATGGAGGCGAGCGATCTCGACCTCGACTTCACGGCGCAGGAGGGCGTGGCGCACGGCGTGCGCCTGCGCTTTCTGGGCGCCACCATTCTCGGCACGCCGTACTTCAGTTTCCCGCTGGAGAACCGGCGCAAGAGCGGCCTGCTCGCGCCGCACTATTCCCAGACCACGCTGCGCGGCTCCGAGCTGACCGTGCCGTTCTACTGGAACATCGCGCCGGAGCAGGACATGACGATCACGCCGACCTTCATGTCCAAGCGCGGCGAGCAGCTGAAGACGCAGTACCGCTATCTCGGCGCGAGCTACAACGGCGAAATGCGTGTCGAGTACCTGCCCGAAGACCGCTTGCTGGGCGTATCCCGCACCGGCTACTCGATCCAGCACGAGCAGCGCTTCACCCCGGCGCTGGTCGGGCGCGTCGACGTCAATCACGTTTCCGATGACCGCTACTTCGTCGACCTGTACAGCGACGTGCGCCAGGTGTCCACCGGCAACCTGCAGCGCGACGGCTACCTGCAGTACGCGCGTGATTTCGGCGGCACCGCGCTCAGTCTGCAGGCGCGCGTGCAGCGCTTCCAGACCCTGCAGGATCCGCTGGCGCCGATCGTGCCGCCCTACCACCGCGTGCCGCAGCTCAACCTGATCGCCGCGCGCAGCGACATGGGCGGCCTGTTCGATGCCGCGCTGCCGCTGGAGTACGCGCGCTTCCGCCACGACTTTCTGGTTCAGGGCGAGCGCGTCACCACCAACCCGGTGCTGGCGCTGCCGATCACCGCGCCCGGCTACTTTTTCACGCCCAAGCTGGGCGCGCGCCATGCGCGCTACACGCTGGTCGGCACGGCGCCCGGCCAGCCCGAGACGCAGACGCTCAGCATCCCCTGGCTCAGCGTGGACAGCGGCCTGGTCTACGAGCGCGCGACACAGTGGTTCGGCGAAAAGCTGACGCAGACGCTGGAGCCGCGCCTTTACTACGTGTACGCGCCCTACCGCGACCAGTCGCAGCAACCGCTGTTCGACACCACGCTCGCGGATTTCAACTACGCGCAGCTGTTTTCCGAGAACCGTTTCGTCGGCGGCGATCGCTTCGGCGACGCCGACCAGCTCACCTGGGCGCTCACCTCGCGGCTGCTGAACGAGCGCGGCGAGGAGCGGCTGCGCGCCACCGTCGGCCAGCGCTACTACTTCAGCAGCGAGCGCGTCGGCCTGACGGCGGCCTCGACGCTGCGCACATCGAGCGAATCGGACTGGCTGGTCTCGCTGGGCGGGCGCTTCGGTGGCGGCTGGTCGTTCGACAACACCGTGCAGTACAACCCGCGCGATTCGCGCACCGAGGCCTACGGCGTGCAGCTGCGTTACGCCCCGCAGCCCGCCAAGGTGCTCAACCTGAGCTATCGCTATAACCGCGGCGACGTGCTGCGCCAGGTCGACGTATCCGGCCAGTGGCCGATCCACGCCGGCTGGTACGGCGTCGGGCGCTACAATTACTCGGTGTACGACCGCCGGCTGCTCGAAGGCCTGGTGGGATTGGAATACAACGGCGGCTGCTGGGTGTTCCGCATCGTCTACCAGCAGGCGCAGGCGGCCACCGACGTGACGTCCAAGGCGATCCTGTTCCAGCTCGAATTCAACGGCCTCGGCCAGATTGGCTCCAACGATACCGTGTCCATGTTCCGGCGCAACGTGCCCGGGTACTCCGTAACCAACCCGCGCGACCAGTCGCTGGTGCCGCCGAGCAACGAGCGGCCGCTGCCTTTCGAGCAGGTGTTCTGATGGCGCGCCTGCTTGCCCTGCTGCTGCTGCTCGCGGTGCCGCCTCTGGTCGATGCGGCGCGCGACATCGTGCCCGTGGACCGCATCGTTGCGGTCGTCAACAAGGACATCATCACGCTGACCGAGCTTGCCGAGCGCACCGAGCAGGCGGAGCGCGAGCTGCGCCGCCAGCGCATCGCCGCGCCGGAGCGCGCCGTGCTCGAGCGCCAGGTGCTCGAGCGCCTGGTGCTGGACAAGGCGCAGCTGCAGCTGGCGGCCGAAACCGGCATGCGGGTGGACGACCTGCAGGTCGACCGCGCCGTGCAGCGCGTGGCGCAGAACAACAACCTGACGCTGGCGGAATTCAGGCAGGCGCTGGAACGCGACGGGGTCGAGTTCGAGCGCTTTCGCGCCGAGTTGCGCCAGCAGATCCTGATCTCGCGCCTGCGCGAGCGCGAGGTCGACGACCGCGTGCAGGTGAGCGAGGCCGAAGTCGACGCCTATCTCGAGGCGCACAAGGCGAGCACGGCCGGCGCCGTCGAGTACGACGTCGCGCAGATCCTGCTGCGCGTGCCGGAGCAGGCGCGCCCCGAGCAGGTCGAGCAGGCGCGCGCGCGCGCGTCGCAAGTGCGCCAGGAGGCGCAGGGCGGCGCGGATTTCGCGCGCCTCGCGGCGAGCCGGTCCGATGCCGGCGACGCGCTGCAGGGCGGCGCGCTCGGCTGGCGCACGCCGGCGCGCTTGCCCGAGCTGTTCGCCGAGGCGCTGAAGGGCATGCAGCCGGGCGACGTGAGCGCGGTGCTGCGCAGCCC
>JBDTMD010000097.1:0-6533 GCA_039934435.1 Burkholderiales bacterium | reverse complement strand
TGCTGGTGTGGATGCTGCTGGTGCTGCAGCAGGAGGCGATCGCGCCGTTCTACGCCACGGCGCTGCTGCTGGTGATCAACCAGTTTTCGCGCCGCCATCGCCTCGACTGGAAAAAGCTCGGCCTTCTGGTCGAGGGCATCTGCGGCGCTCTGGGCGAGCTCTCGGCGCTGCTCGCGGGCGTCGGCCTGATCATCGGCGCGCTGTCGGTCACCGGGCTGGCCGGCACGCTTGCCAACGACCTGGTCTACCTTGCCGGCAACAACATCTATGTCCTGCTGGTGATGGGCGCGATCACCAGCTTCATCTTCGGCATGGGCATGACGGTCACTGCCTGCTACATCTTCCTCGCCATCGTGCTGGCGCCGCCGCTGGTGGCGGCCGGCTTCGATCCGGTGGCGGTGCACCTGTTCATGCTGTACTGGGGCATGGTGTCGTTCATCACGCCGCCGGTGGCGCTGGCCGCGTTCGTCGCCGCCGGCATCGCCAAGGCGCCGCCCATGCAGGTGGGACTGCAATCGGTGCGCCTGGGCGCCGCGATGTATTTCGTGCCGTTCTTCTTCGTGCTCAACCCGGCGCTGATCCTGCGCGGCTCGCCCGGGGAGGTCCTGGTCGTGGTCGGCACTGCGGTGGTGGGTATCGCGTTTCTGGCCGCCGCCCTCGAAGGCTACGTGCTCGGCGTCGGCACCGTCGCGCGCAGCACACTTGGCTGGACGGCGCGCTTGCTGCTCCTGGCCGGCGGCCTGGTGATGGCGATGCCCGGGGGCGGCGAGCTGGAGCTGAGCCACCTGCAGCTGTCGCTTGGCGGCGTGGCGCTCGCCGCGGCAGGAGTGGCACTGGCAAGGACGACGCTGCGCTTGCGTTAGCGAATCTGGCGCGCCCGGCGGGATTCGAACCCACGACCCTTGGCTTCGGAGGCCAATACTCTATCCAGCTGAGCTACGGGCGCTTTCTCAAGCTAAAATCATACCTTTATACAGGCACACGGGTCACGCCGCATGAGCGCGCACGACGAGCATTCCTCCTTCATCAAGACGCCGCAGCAGCTGATCGTGGTGGTGGTCCTGTCGTTCGTCGTGCCGATCATCGGCATCACGCTTCTCGTGCAGTTGGTGCTGAATCAGCCGACCGCGGATCCTGCGGCGGTCGAGCCGCAGGCCGTGGCGCAACGCATCCAGCCGGTCGGCCGGGTCGAGTTCGGCGCATCCGGCAGCAGCGGTGCCGCGCTGCCGGCGAGCGGCGCCACCACGACGCAGGGCGCCAAGCCGACCGGCGGCAGCGCCTCGGGGTCGCGCACCGGCGAGCAGATCGTAAACGCGGCCTGCGGCGCCTGCCATGTTGCCGGGGTCGCCGGCGCACCGAAGATCGGCGACGCGGCGGCCTGGGCGCCGCGCATCAAGACCGGGCTGCCGGCCATGCTCGCGTTTGCGATAAAGGGTCAGGGCGCGATGCCACCGCGCGGCGGGTTGGCCGACGTCACCAACACGGAGCTTGAGCGCGCCATCGTCACCATGGCGAACAAGTCGGGCGCCAATCTCAAGGAACCGGCCGCGCCCGCGGCCGGCAAGTAGTTTCGCGCGCCGCACGCCGGCGCCCACGCCGTGAACCTGCTCTTCATCATCGATCCGCCCGAAGAGCTCAAGGCCTACAAGGACACGACGGTGTCCATGATGCGCGCGGCCCAGCGCCGCGGCCACCAGGTGCATGTCTGCACGCAGGACGCGCTCGCCTGGCGCGCCGGGCCGGTGAGCGCGCGCACCACGCGCATCGCCCTGACCGACAACGACGAGGACTGGTTCCGCCGTGACGGCAGCGCCGAGCGCGCACTGCAGGAATTCGGCGCCGTGCTGATGAGAAAGGACCCGCCGTTCGACATGGAATACGTGGCGAGCACCTGGCTCCTGTCGGAAGCCGAGCGCCAGGGCGCGCGCGTGTTCAACGCGCCGCAAGCGCTGCGGGACCTGAACGAGAAATTCGCCATCGCCGAGTACGCGCATCTCACCGTGCCCTCGCTCGTCACGCGCGACATGGCCGCCCTGCACGCGTTCGTCGACCAGCACCGCGACACGATCCTGAAGCCGCTCTCGGGCATGGGCGGCACCGGCATTTTTCGCGTACGCCGCGACGACCCCAACCGCAACGTCATCGTCGAGACCCTGGCCCGGCACGGCGCCGAAAGCGTGATGGCGCAGCGCTTCATTCCCGAGATCACCGCCGGCGACAAGCGCATCATCGTCATCGAGGGCAAGCCGGCGCCGTATGTGCTGGCGCGCATCCCCAAGGCCGGCGAGACGCGCGGCAACTTAGCGGTCGGCGGCAAGGGCGTGGCGCAGCCGATCTCGGCGCGCGACCGTGAGATCGCCGAGATCATGGGACCGCCGCTCGCCGCCCGGGGCATCCTGTTCGCGGGACTGGACGTGATCGGCGACTGGCTGACCGAGGTGAACGTCACCAGCCCGACCTGCTTTCGCGAGATCCAGGACCAGACCGGCTACGACGCCGGCGAAGTGTTCGTGCAGGCGCTGGAAGCGAGGCTGGCGCGGTGATCGGCGTGCTGGTGATCTCGCACGGCGCCATCGGCGAGGCGCTGCTCGCGAGCGCCGCGCAGATCCTCGGTGCGCCCGCGCAGGCGGTCGCGCTTGGCGTGGCGCGCAGCGACGATCCCGAGGCGGTGCTGGAGCGCGCGCGCGCGCTCGCCGCCCGCCTGGACACGGGCGACGGGCTCCTCGTGCTGACCGACATGTTCGGCGCCACGCCCTGCAACGTCGCCGCGCGCCTGCTCGCCGACGGCCGCGTCGAGGGCGTGTCTGGGGTGTCGCTGCCGATGCTGGTGCGCGTGCTCTCGGGCCGCAACGGCTCGCTGCCGGCGGCCGTAAAACGCGCGCTCTCGGGCGGCGCCGAGGGCGTGGTGCACATGAATACGGACAGTTGCGGTGCCAAGCGCTGAGCTCACCATCACCAACAAGCTCGGGCTGCATGCGCGCGCTTCGGCCAAGCTGACCCAGGTGGCGAGCCAGTTCGCGGCCGAGATCTGGCTGACGCGCAACGGCAGGCGCGTGAACGCGAAAAGCATCATGGGCGTGATGATGCTCGCCGCCGGGCGCGGCGCCGCCGTCACCGTCGACGCCGAGGGCGCCGACGCCGATGCCGCATTGCGGGCGATCCGCGAGCTGGTGACCGACAAGTTCGGCGAAGGAGAGTAGGACGGTGAATTTCGTCCTGCACGGTTCGAGCGTCGCCTCGGGCATCACCATCGGCCAGGCGCACCTCGTGTCCACGGCGCGCCTCGAAGTGGCGCACTACGAGATTCCCGAGCAGGCGGTGCCGGGGGAGATCTTGCGCTTCGACGCCGGCGTCGCGCGCGCCAAGCAGGAGCTGTCGCTGCTCGTGAACCAGATTCCCGCGGATGCGCCGGCAGAGTTCGGCGCGTTCATCAACCTGCACCGCATGATGCTCGAGGATTCGTCCTTGTCGCACGCGCCACGCGAGATCATCCGCGAGCGCCGCTGCAACGCCGAATGGGCGCTGGTGCAGCAGATGGAGACGCTCGAGGAGCAGTTCGAGCAGGTCGAGGACGCCTACCTGCGCGAGCGCGGCGTCGACGTGCAGCAGGTGGTGGAGCGTGTGCTGAAGGCACTGATGGGCGAGCGCACGCCGCTCGCGCCCAAGCTGTCCGACGAGCACAAGCTGATCGTCGTCGCCCACGACCTGTCCCCGGCGGACATGCTGCTGTTCAAGCGCCATGAGTACGGCGGCTTCGTCACCGACGTCGGCGGCGTCACCTCGCACACCGCGATCCTCGCGCGCAGCCTCAACATCCCGGCGATTGTCGGCCTGCACCACGCGCGCCACATGATCCGCGAGGGCGAGATGCTGATCGTGGACGGCATCCAGGGCGTGCTGGTGGTGAATCCCGACCCGCTGGTGCTCGCCGAGTACCGGCTGCGCCAGTCGCAGCACGAGCTCGAAAGAAAGAAGCTCGGCCGCCTGAAAAGCACCCCGGCGGCGACGCTCGACGGCACGGCGATCGAGCTTTACGCCAACATCGAGCTGCCGCAGGACCTGGACAAGGTGCACGAGGCGGGTGCGCAGGGCATCGGCCTGTTTCGCACCGAGTTCCTGTTCATGAACCGCAAGGACCTGCCCGGCGAGGACGAGCAGTTCGAGGCTTACCGCGAAGTGGCGCGCAAGATGGCGGGCAAGCCGGTGGTGATCCGCACGCTCGACATCGGCGCCGACAAGGCGCTTTCCGGCCACATCGAGGTGATGCTCAATCCGGCGCTGGGGCTGCGCGCCATCCGCTACTGCCTCGCCGAGCCGCACATCTTTCTCGCGCAGCTGCGCGCCATCCTGCGTGCATCGCACCACGGAAAAGTGCGCATCCTGCTGCCGATGGTGGCGCACGCGCACGAGGTCGATCAGGCGCTGGCGCTGATCCGCCAGGCGCGCCAGCAGTTGGACGAGCGGCGCCAGCCTTACGACAAGGCAGTGAAAATTGGCGGCATGATCGAGATTCCGGCGGCGGCGCTTGCCCTGCCGATGTTCATCAAGCGGCTGGACTTCCTGTCCCTGGGCACCAACGACCTGATCCAGTACACGCTCGCCATCGACCGCACCGACGACGCGGTGGCGCACCTGTACGACCCGCTGCATCCGGCGGTGCTGCAGCTGGTGGCGCAAGTCATCCAAACCGCCACGCGCGCCCACACGCCGGTTGCGGTGTGCGGCGAGATGGCGGGCGATCTCGCGCTCACGCGCCTGCTGCTCGGCTTCGGGCTGCGCAATTTTTCCATGCATCCGGCGCAGCTTTTGTCGATCAAGGAGCGCGTTCTGCGCACCGACCTCGCCGCTGCCGAGCCGCTGGCGCAGAAAGTGCTGCGCTCGAGCGACACGGCGAAGACGCGCGAGCTGCTCGCACAACTGAACGCCTGAGGACGACCATGCCCGGACCGCTCGACGGCGTGCGCGTGCTGGACCTGACCACGGTGGTGATGGGCCCGTTCGCCACGCAGATCCTCGCCGATTTCGGCGCCGAGGTGGTAAAGGTCGAACCGCCCGAAGGCGACATCATGCGCTACGCCTGGCCGTTCCGCTCGCGCGGCATGGGCCACATCTTCCTCAACGCCAACCGCAACAAGCGCGGCATCGTGCTCGACCTGAAAAAGCCCGAGGCGCGCGAGGCGTGCCTCGCGCTGGCGAAGAACGCCGACGTGCTGGTCTACAACATCCGCCCGCAGGCGATGGCGCGCCTGAAGCTCGGCTACGACGAAGTGCGCGCGGCGAACCCGCGCATCATCTACGTCGGCGCCTTCGGCTACAGCCAGGCCGGGCCCTACGCCGCCAAGGCCGCCTACGACGACCTGATCCAGGGCGCCTCGGGCCTGCCGTGGCTGCTGCGCGAGTCGGGCGCGGAGTCGCCGCGCTTCGTGCCGGCGACGATGGCCGACCGCACCGTGGGACTGCACGTCGTGAACGCGGTGTGCGCCGCACTGTACGCGCGCGAGAAGACCGGCAAGGGCCAGCGTGTCGACGTGCCGATGTTCGAGAGCCTGCTGCAGACCGTGCTTGGCGAGCACATGGGCGGCTACACCTTCGAACCGCAGGTCGGCGCCGGCGGCTACACCCGGATGCTGTCGAAGTACCGGCGGCCGTACGAGACCCAGGACGGCTATGTCTGCGTGCTGATCTACAACGACAAGCACTGGAAGGCGTTCTTCAAGATGCTCGGCCGCGACGACATGCTCGCCGATCCGCGCTTCGCCTCCGCCGAAGGCCGCAGCCAGAACTACGACGCCGTGTACGGCCTGGTCGCCGAGGAGATGACCAAGCAGAGTACGGCGCACTGGCTGGAGGCATTCGAGCAGGCCGACATTCCGGTGCAGCGCATGAACAGCCTCGAGGACATCCTGCGCGACCCGCACCTGAATGCAATCGGCTACTTCAAGCCGATCGAGCACCCGAGCGAGGGCAAACTCCTGTCGATGAAGGTGCCCTCGGACTGGTCGGAGACGCAGCCGGGCTATCGGCGCCACGCCCCGCGGCAGGGCGAGCACACGCGCGAGGTGCTGCGCGAAGCGGGCTACGACGACGCGCAGATCGACGCCATGGTGGCCAGCGGAGCCGCTCGGCTATAATCCGCGCCAGCGCCGATTTGATGTTCAGCTTGCGGGCGCTCTACAAATGCCGCTAAAGAGACCGGCCGCCAAAGCCCGTTCTCGCGAAAGCTGAACGGGCTTTTTTGTTTCTGGTTTCGAGGGCGTATGGTGGATTCGGTGGGCTCGGTCGGTATCGTCGAGGCGAAGCGCGCGGTGTTCGAGGAGCCGTTCCGGTTCCGGAGCGGCGCCAAGATCCCGCGCTTCGAGCTGATGTACGAGACCTACGGCACCTTGAACGCCGCGCGCTCGAACGCGGTGCTGGTGTGCCACGCGTTGAACGCCTCGCACCACGTCGCCGGCAGCTACGCCGGCGATGCCGAGAACGTCGGCTGGTGGGACAACCTCGTCGGGCCCGGCAAGCCGCTCGACACCGACCGCTTC
>JBDTMD010000096.1:0-6570 GCA_039934435.1 Burkholderiales bacterium | reverse complement strand
CCCAGCCACCTGAGGAACGCCATGGTCTTCTCGCGCCCGACCGGCGCGAAGGTCAGCACCACGCGCCGCGGCGCGACCCCCGCGCCGCGGCAGTCGCGCACGTAGGCGGCGAGCAGGCGCTCGGTGGCGTGCGCGTGGTACACGGTCTGCGAAATGAAGTAGCGGCAGCCTTCGAGGCCCTTGGCCAGCATGCGCGCCGCTTCGCTGCGCGCCGTGCCGTGGCGCTCGGCGATCAACACCCCGCCCACGGTGTAGCCTGCGGGATGCGCGGCGGCGAGCTGCAGCGCGCGCGACAGCGGTAGCGCATGGGTGACGCCCGAGGTCGGCCGGCCGACGATCGACAGGAAGTCGGTGCCGAAATCGCGCGCCGACTCGCCGAGCCAGTCCTGCCAGGATGGCTCATCGGCCTCGCCGACGCACTTGTAGGTGATGGTGGGCTTGCCGCTGATCCGGCCGAGCCGGCGCGCGTAGCGGCGCGGGTCGACGGTGCCGGTGAAGGCGAACGGGCGCGGGTTCTGCGTGCGCCCGGATTCGTCCTGGATGTCGTAGACGACGAGGCCGTCGAGCGGCAGGTCGCGCACGCGCTCGGCCAGCCCTTCGGCCGCGCTCGCCACCAGCGCTTCGTCGGCACCCGCGCGCGGCGGCGTCGTGCCGTACAGGAGCACGGTCTGGCGCGGGTCGAGGAGCGCGTCCTTGAGCCGGCTCACCTGCCGTCGATGTAGGGTTTCAGCGCCGCGAACACGGCGCGGTTGGCGGGCGCTTCGAGCCCGGCCTCGCGCGACATGCGCGCCACGGCACCGGACAGCCACGGCGCTTCGAGCTTGCCGCCGGCCTCGAGGTCGGCAGCCATCGAGGCACGCATTTCCACCGGCAGGCCGTCGACGAACTTCATCGTCTGCGCGACGAAATCCTCGGCGAGCTTGACGCCGCGCTTCCGGCCGAGCGCCCAGGTCTCGCGCATGCACGCTTCAAGGAGCCACTTCAGGTCCGGATCGGCGCGCACCGCGCCGACGTTCTTGCGCGTCACGGTGGTGGTGGCGGAAATCGCCACCAGCAGCACGAACTTCTCCCACAGCACGCGCACGATGTCGTCGGTGAGCTCGGCGTCGATCTTCGCCTCCTTGCAGGCGGCGAGGAACGCCTCGGCAGCCTTCTTCTGCGCCGCCAGCACCGGGCCGAAGCGCAGGCGCGCCATCTGTCCGGTCTGCACGATGACCCCGGGCTCGCCGATGCGGCCGGCGATGTAGGCGGCGCCGCCCATCACGCGCTCCTTGCCGAGCACGGCGCCGACGCGCTCGATGGACTCGACGCCGTTCTGAAACGGGATCACGACGCCGCCCTTTTCCACCAGCGGGCGAACGGCCGCGGCGGCGGACTCGGTGTCCCAGAGCTTGACCGCGAACAGCACCACCTCCGCCTCGCCGAGCTCGGCGGGATTGGCCGACGCGCGCACCTTGACCGTCGCGTCGCCAAGGGGACTCTTGAGGATCAGGCCCTGCGCCTTGATCGCCTCGAGATGCTTGCCGCGCGCGACGAACGACACCTCATGCCCGGCCTGCGCGAGGCGGCCACCGAAGTAACCGCCGACGCCGCCCGCTCCCATCACGGCGATGCGCATGGCCTACTCGATTCTTTTGACGATGACCTGCACGCGGCGCTGGGGCAGGAGGATCGCTGCCAGCGCCCACGAGACGATGCTGTAGATGATCGCCCCGCCCATGCCCGCCCAGAAGCCGCCGACCTCGAAGCCCTTGAGGTAGGTGCCGACCAGCCAGAACAGCAGCCCGTTGATCACGAAGATGAACAGCCCGAGCGTCAGCAGCGTCGCCGGCAGCGTCAGCAGGATCAGGATCGGGCGGATCACGGCGTTCACCAGGCCGAGCACGATCGCCGCCACGAACGCGGCGCCGAAGCTCGCCACCGTAATCGACGGCATCACATACGCCACCGTCAGCAAGGCCACCGAGTTGATCAGCCAGACGATGGCGAGCCGGAGAATGAGCATGGACATGGGGTTCGACCTTTTCTAGTAGCGGTAGTGATCCGACTTGAACGGTCCGCTCTTCGCCACGCCGATGTAGGCGGCCTGCTGGTCGGTCAGTTCGGTGAGCTGCGCGTTGAGTTTCCTGAGCTGCAGCCGCGCCACCTTCTCGTCGAGGTGCTTGGGCAGCGTGTAGACGCCCACCGGGTACTTGGCGGTGTTGGTGAAGAGCTCGATCTGCGCGATGGTCTGGTTGGCGAACGACGAGCTCATGACGTAGCTCGGATGCCCGGTGGCGCAGCCCAGGTTCACCAGGCGTCCCTTGGCGAGCAGGATGATTTTCTTGCCGTCGGGGAAAATGACGTGGTCGACCTGCGGCTTGATCTCCTCCCATTTGCACTTCTCGAGCGCGGCAACGTCGATCTCGTTGTCGAAGTGGCCGATGTTGCAGACGATGGCCTGGTGCTTCATCTTCGCCATGTGCGCGTGCGTGATGACATGGTAGTTGCCGGTGGCGGTGACGAAGATGTCGGCCTTGTCGGCGGCGTAATCCATGGTCACCACGCGGTAGCCCTCCATCGAGGCCTGCAGCGCGCAGATCGGGTCGATCTCGGTCACCCAGACCTGCGCCGACAGCGCGCGCAGCGCCTGCGCCGAGCCCTTGCCGACGTCGCCGTAGCCCGCGACCAGCGCCACCTTGCCGGCGATCATGACGTCGGTCGCGCGCTTGATGCCGTCGACCAGCGACTCGCGGCAGCCGTACAGATTGTCGAATTTGGATTTCGTCACCGAGTCGTTGACGTTGATCGCCGGAAACAGCAGGCGCTTTTCCTTCGCCATCTGGTACAGGCGGTGCACGCCGGTGGTGGTCTCTTCGGTGACGCCCTTGATCTCCCTGGCCACCGTCGAATACCAGCCGGGCTGCGCCGCCAGCTTCTTCTTGATCGTCTTGAAGAGGGACGTTTCCTCTTCGCTCGTCGGCTTGGCGAGCACCGACGCATCCTTCTCTGCTTTCTGCCCGAGGTGCACGAGCAGCGTCGCGTCGCCGCCGTCATCGAGGATCATATTCGGGCCTCTCATTTGCGTGCTCGGGCCGAACTCGAAGATGCGGTGCGTGTAGTCCCAGTACTCGTCGAGCGACTCGCCTTTGACGGCGAACACCGGCGTGCCGGACGCCGCCACCGCCGCCGCCGCGTGGTCCTGGGTGGAGAAGATGTTGCACGAAGCCCAGCGTACGTCGGCGCCGAGCGCCTTCAGCGTGTCGATGAGCACCGCGGTCTGGATCGTCATATGCAGCGAGCCGGTGATGCGCGCGCCTTTCAGCGGGCGGGTGACCGCGAACTCCTCGCGAATCGCCATCAGCGCCGGCATTTCGGACTCGGCGATGGCGATTTCCTTGCGACCCCAGTCGGCGAGCGCGAGGTCGGCGACCTTGTAGTCGGTCAATTTCGGGTTGGGCGCGTTCATTTCGGAGCTCCTGTTCACGTTCGGCGGGCCCCTGAAACGACAAGGCGCCCGCACCGGTTTCGATGCGAGCGCCGTTGATTTTGCTGAGCCTGACTCCCTTGGATCTCCGGGGGACGCAGCGCTCCTCAGCAGGGGGTGGATTATAGCGAAAAATGAAAATGGGGACAGACCCCATTTACTTCTGTTCGATCGCTTTGAGGATCTCCCTCGACACGTAAACCCGGTTCCAGCGCTTGTCGCCGAGCGGCGCGAGGATGCCGCGCTCGACGAGGAGCTCAACGGATTTGCGGGCGGTGGGGTTGGTGACGCTTAGCACCTTCTCCGCCCGCGCCACCGTGACGTAGGGGTTCCTGAACAGCTCCTCGAGCAGGACCATCGCGCGGGCCTTGTCTTTCAGCTTGGCGCGAAAGTGCTCGCGGATTTCCATCAGGCGGGTCGACTGCCGCGCCGCGCTGCGCGCGATGCGCTCCACGCCGGTGAGGAAGTAGCGCAGCCAGGCCGGCCAGTCGCCGTGCGTGCGTACGCGCTGCAGCAGGTCGTAGTAGTCGCTGCGATGCTCGTCGATGTAATCCGAGAGGTAGAGCAGCGGCAGCGGCAGCCTGCCCCGTTCGACGAGGAACAGCGTGATCAGCAGCCTGCCGATGCGGCCGTTGCCGTCGAGGAACGGGTGGATCGCCTCGAACTGCTCGTGCATCAGCGCGCACTGCACGAGCTCGGGCATCGCGTCGCGCTGGTGCAGGAACTTCTCCCAGTTGTCGAGGCAGGCGTGCATTTCGTGCGCGGGCGGCGGCACGTACGCCGCGCTTTGCGGCGAGCTGCCCTCGGCGCCGATCCAGTTCTGCGAACGGCGGAATTCTCCCGGGGTCGCCTTCTCGCCGCGCACGCCCTGCATCAGCCTTGCGTGCAGCTCGCGCACCAGGCGCAGCGACAGCGGCAGCGTCTGCAGGCGCTCGATGCCGTACTCCAGTGCGCGCACGTAGTTCGAGACCTCACGCAGGTCGTCCGCGGCCGCCGCCTTGCTCTCGCCGCCCGCTTCGCCGATCAGCAGCTCGTCGAGCGTCGTGCGGGTGCCCTCGATGCGCGACGAGAGCACCGCTTCGCGGCGCACCCAGGGGGCCATCAGCAGATGCGGATTGGGCAGCAGCCTGCCCACGCCGGCAAGCTCGGAGAGCGCGGCGTCGGCGCGTGACAGCAGGCGCACCAGCTC
This sequence comes from Burkholderiales bacterium, assembly GCA_039934435.1. GTDB lineage: Bacteria > Pseudomonadota > Gammaproteobacteria > Burkholderiales > SG8-39 > JAABQT01. The sequence continues at coordinate 1,915 of JBDTMD010000096.1, read as the reverse complement.
GTCGTCGTAGTTGATCGTGGGCGGCAGCGGGGCAGGGATGAACGCCCAGAATCCCTGGGGGGCTCGAATGACCCGGCCGGCGTTTTGTGCCTTGAAATCCTTTGGATTCAGAGGGATGGCCTTTTACGGGCCTTTCAAAGCGATTGGAGCTTTGAAAGAAATATGCCACATTGTTTCAAAGCCCTGGTCGCATTGCAACAGGCCTGCAATGCGTGACGTGTCGCTGCTGGAAGCGTGTGTCTCTAGTACAACGCGATCGCCAGCTTCTTGCGGTAGTCCGAAACGAGATCGGGCTGGTCGGCGGCGAGGTTGAAAAGGGCGAGCAGCTGGCGCTTCGCTTCGCCTTCCTTCCAGTCCTTTTCCTTGCGCGTGATCTCCAGCAGCTCGTCCATCGCCTCGCCGTAGCGCTTCTTGCCGGCGTAGAGCGCGGCGAGCGCGGCACGCGTGTCGTGGTCGGCGGGGTCCTTGCCGAGCTTATCCTTCAGTTCCTGCTCGCCCGGGCCTTCCTTGCCTTGGCGCGCAAAAGCGATGCCCTGGGTCACGGCTTCGATGCGCGCTTCGAAATCCGGATCGAATTTCACCTTGGCGAGCTCGGTTTCCGCCTCGTCGAGCTTGCCCGCCTTGTAGAGCGCTTCGGCCTCCGCCAGCGCCAACTCGGACGACGAGGGCAGGAGCTTGTCGAAGAACGCGCGCACCTGCGATTCGGGCACCGCGCCCATGAACTGGGAGACCGCCTTGCCGTCCTTAAACGCGATCACGTTCGGAATCGAGCGGATGTTCATCGCAGCGGCGATTTCCTGGTTGTCGTCGGAGTTGATCTTCACCAGCTTCACCTTGCCGGCGAACTCGAGCGCGACCTTTTCCAGAGTGGGGGTGAGCGCGCGGCACGGCCCGCACCACGGCGCCCAGAAATCGGCAACCACGGGCAGGGACCTGGAGGCCTCGAGGACTTCGGCTTCGAAAGTGGCGGTGGTGATGTCCATGGGCAAAGCATGGGGGCAAACGACCCCGAGTTCAAGGCAAGCGCAATTAGCCCCGCTCGCGCTCGCGACTCAGTCGGGTAGGCCGGCGGTTTTCAGTTCTTCGGCAATTCGGTCGATGACGGCCGCATCGCGGAAAGGCTGGCGCGCGGCATATCGCGCGACCGAAAATCCGGCGTCGAGCTCCGGCAGTTGCCGCGCGACGCGCTGGGCCTCGTCGGGCCAGCCACCGCGCACGAGCGAGCTCGCCAGCATCACGCGTGCGTTCACCGACTTCGGCGCCAGGCGGATGCCTTCCTGAGCCGTGGTGACGGCGAATTCGTTCTGGCCGCATTCGCGGTAGGCGCCGGAGAGGATTTCCATGAACCAGGGCGGGTAGACAGGTGAGATGCGGATCGCGCGCCGCGCGTGCGTCACTGCGTCCGCTATCTCGCCGCAATGCAGCAGCACGTTGGCCAGGAATCCGTTGGCGTTGGTGCAGCCGGGCCGGACCGCCACGGCCTGCCGCGCAATCGCCACCGCTTCATCGAAACGCCGCTCGAGCAGGCGCACGTTGCCGAGCACGGTATGCGCCTGACCGTCGGCATCCTCCATCGCCACGGCGCGCTCGGCCATCTCGCCTGCCTGTCTGCGCGCTGCATCCGGATCATCGGTCCAACCGCGTGTCACCTCGAACCAGAGACACATGGCGACGTTCGTCGGCCCAAGCGGGCTGTCGGGTGCCAGTGCGGCGACCCGCTCGAAGGCTGCCTTGGCGCGCGCCATCGACTCGGCATCCATCTTGAAGAAAGCCTGCACGCCCCGATAGAAGTGCTCGCGTGCGCCCGGATGCGTGAGGCATTTGTGCCAGACCCGGGCCTGCTCTCCGGCTGCGAGCTTTACGTCGAGCGCGGTCACCACGCGCTCTGCGATCTCGTCTTGCAACGCGAATGAAG
>JBDTMD010000095.1:0-6590 GCA_039934435.1 Burkholderiales bacterium | reverse complement strand
CTCCTCGCCGAGCAGGCAGATGGTGTACGGGTAGTTCGTGTCACCGATCTGGCCCATGAACTCGTTGGAGAAACGCTCCGCGGGCGCGAAAGGATCGGTATGCCATCGCTCGAGCGGGCCCGGGGGCACGACATCGGTATGCCCGGCGAAGCACACCAGCGGCCGTGCCTTGCCGCGGCGCGCCCAGAGGTTGGTCACGCCGTTGACGCTCGCGTCCGCGCAGTGAAATCCGGCCGCCGCCAGCCGCGCCGACAGCAGCGCCTGGCAGTCGCCATCGGCGGGCGTAACCGACTTGCGGGCGATCAGTTCGCGCGCAAGGTCAAGGGCCGGCTTCACCTCAGGTGGTGGTGTCGATCTTGATGCCGTCGAACGAAGCGCTGTTGCCGCCCGGCCCGTTCTGCTTGTCGGCGTTCTGCTGCTCGGACAGGGGCCGCACCGGCACCGACACCTGGCCGGAGGTGATCTGGCCCGCGGTTGCCTGATTGATCAGCCACAGCATGTTGGTGGCCGAATCGGCGTTGTGCATGGCCTCGTCCTGCGTGATGTGGCCCTCGACGAACAGCTTGAACAGCGACTGCTCGAAGGTCTGCGAGCCCGGCGCCATGCTTTTCTCCATCGCTTCCTTCATTTCGTTGATTTCGCCCCGTTCGACGAGTTCCGAAATGTGGCGCGTATTCAGCAGCACCTCGCACGCCGGCTTGCGCTGCCCGGCCTTGGTGCGCACCAGCCGTTGCGAGATCACTGCCTGCAGCGACGCCGACAGGTCGAGCAGCAGCGTGGGGCGGTTCTCCAGCGGATAGAAGCTGATGATGCGGTTCATCGCGTGGTAGCTGTTATTGGCGTGCAGCGTCGCCATGCAAAGGTGACCGGATTGCGCGTACTGCAGCGCCATCGACATGGTATCGCGATCGCGGATCTCGCCGATCAGGATCACGTCCGGCGCCTGGCGCAGCGCGTTGCGCAGCGCAATCGGGAACGCCTTGGTGTCGGTGCCGACCTCGCGCTGGTTGACCACCGACTTGCGGTTCTTGAAGATGAATTCGACCGGATCCTCGAGCGTGAGGATGTGACCCGTGCGCTCGGCATTGCGGTAGTCGATCATGGCGGCGAGCGAGGTCGACTTGCCCGAGCCGGTGGCGCCGACCATCAGGATCAGGCCGCGCTTTTGCATCACGACTTCCTTCAGCACCGGCGGCAGGCCCAGCGAGTCGAGCGGCGGCACGCTGCCGGGGATGTAGCGCACCACCACGGCCGGGGTGCCCTTCTGGCGAAAGGCGCTGATGCGGAAGGTGCCGACACCTTCCATCGTGTAGGCGGTATTGAGCTCGAGCTCCTCCTCGAATTCGCGCACCTGGTGCTCGTTCAGCACCTCATACAGCAGCGTCTGCACCGCGCCGGCGCTGAGGATGGTCTGGTTCACCGGCATCGCCATGCCGTTGATCTTGATTGTGATCGGCGCTCCGATCGACAGGAAGATGTCCGACGCCTTCTTATCGGCCATCAGCTGGAACAGGCGTTTCATCGCCGACATCGCGTACCTCCGGTGCAGGGCTACCCCTGTAGTTTAATCCCCTCGCAGCAAGTCGTTCAGGCTGGTTTTCGCCCGTGTCCTGGCGTCCACCCGTTTGACAATTACTGCACAGTACAGCGCGCAGCTTCGATCGCCCGACGGCAGTGTGCCGGCGACCACCACCGAGCCGGCCGGGATCCGCCCGTAGCTGATTTCGCCCGTTTCGCGGTTGAAGATCTTGGTGCTCTGGCCGATGAAAACGCCCATCGACAGCACGCTGTTCTCCTCGACGATGACGCCTTCCACCACTTCCGAGCGCGCGCCGATGAAGCAGTTGTCCTCGATGATCACCGGATTCGCCTGCAGCGGCTCGAGGACGCCACCGATGCCGACACCGCCGGACAGGTGCACGTTCTTGCCGATCTGGGCGCAGGAGCCGACGGTGGCCCAGGTGTCGACCATCGTGCCCTCGTCGACGTAGGCGCCGACGTTCACATAGGAGGGCATGAGCACCACGTTCTTCGCCACGAAGCAGCCACGTCGCGCCATCGCCGGCGGCACCACGCGGAAGCCGCCGCGAGCGAATGCTGCGGCGTCATAGGCGCCGAACTTGCCCGGCACCTTGTCGTAGTACTGTGTCGCGCCACCCGCCATGACGCGGTTGTCTTCGAGGCGAAAGGACAGCAGCACCGCCTTTTTCAGCCATTGATGGGTCTGCCAGGCGCCGGCACGCTTTTCGGCGACGCGCAGCGTGCCGGCATCGAGTCCCGCCAGCGCGAACTCGATCGCGTCGCGCAGGTTCTGCGGCGCCTTGGCCGGGGCGAGGTTCGCGCGGTCTTCCCAGGCCTGATCGATGACGCGCTGTGCTTGTTCCATGGTTGCTTGTCAGAGAGCGCGCACGAACTGGCCGATTCTTTGCGCCGCCTCCACGCATTCTTCGAGCGCCGCGACCAGGGCGATGCGCACGTGGTTGCGCCCGGGGTTCGCGCCATGCGCGTCGCGTGCGATAAAGCTCCCGGGCAGCACCAGCACATTATATTGGCGCTGCAATTCGCGCGCGAAGGCCGTATCTTCGACCGGGGTCTGCACCCACAGGTAGAAGCCCCCCTCGGGCATCGCGGTAGCCAGCGGCGCGGCCACCAGCGGCAGGACGGCGCGGTATTTCTCCGCGTACAGCCGCCGGTTGGCGCGCACGTGCTCCTCATCGCGCCACGCGGCGATCGAAGCGTGCTGCACGGGCAGGCTCATTGCCGAACCATGGTACGTGCGGTAGAGCAGGAAACGCTGTAGCAACGCCGCGTCGCCGGCAACGAACCCCGAGCGCATGCCGGGCGCGTTGGAGCGCTTGGAAAGGCTGGAGAACGCCACCACGCGGCGAAAATCGCCGCGGCCGAGCTGCTGCGCGGCCTGCAGGGCGCCGAGCGGCGGCTTGAGCTCATCGTAATACAGCTCGGAATAGCATTCGTCCGAAGCGATGACGAAGCCGTACTGGTCCGAGAGCTCGAACAGGCGCGTCCACGCGGCGAGATCGAGCACGCGGCCGGTCGGGTTGCCGGGCGAGCAGACATAGGCGAGCTGCACGCCGCGCCAGTCGATTTCGTCGAATGCCATGCCGTCGTTCAGGAACACGGGCTGCGCCCCGGCCAGCAGCGCGGCGCCCTCGTAGATCTGATAGAACGGATTTGGACAGGCGACGCGCGCCGCGCCCGCCCCGGGATCGACCACAGTCTGCGCGAACGCGAACAGCGCTTCGCGCGAGCCATTGACCGGCAACACCTGCGTGTCGGCGTCAATCGCAGGCAGGCCATAGCGGCGCGCAAGCCACGCGGCGATTGCCTCGCGCAGCGCCGGCGTGCCGGCAGTGGCGGGATAGCCCGACAGGCCGTCGAGCGCGCCGGCGAGCGCTGCCTTCACCAGGTCGGGCGTGGCGTGCTTCGGCTCTCCGATCTGCAGGTTGATCGGCCGCAGCGCCGGATTGGGCGTGACGCCGGCAAGCAGTGCGCGCAGCTTCTCGAATGGGTAGGGCTGCAGCCGGTCAAGACGCGGATTCAAGCGCCGGCTTTCCAGCCGCGCTTGCGGTGCTCCGCCACGACGCTGGTCGCGATGCCGCCGCGAACGTTGAAGCGCGCTGTAAGCCGCAGGTAGCGCGGGCGCAGTGCGCGCACCAGGTCGTCGGCGATGCGGTTGGTGACCGCTTCGTGGAACGCGCCCTCGTTGCGGTACGACCAGGCGTAGAGCTTGAGCGATTTCAGCTCGACGCACAGGCGATCAGGCACGTATTCCAGCTCCAGCACCGCGAAATCGGGCTGGCCGGTGAGCGGGCACAGGCAGGTGAATTCCGGCAGCGCCATGTGAATGCGGTAGTCGCGCGCGGGCGCGGGATTGCGGAACGTCTGCAGGCGCTTGCTGGGACGCGATGGCATTGGAAATTGCGCCGTGGCGCGGCGAATTGCGAGCGCGCAGATGGTATCATTTTCGAAACCAGAAAACGCTGCGTGCGACTCAACCAGATCCGCCTCTCGGGCTTCAAGTCCTTCGTCGACCCGACCTCGATCCATTTTCCGGGTCAGCTCGTCGGCATCGTCGGGCCGAACGGCTGCGGCAAGTCGAACGTCATCGACGCCGTGCGCTGGGTGCTCGGGGAGACGCGCGCCTCGGCGCTGCGCGGCGACTCCATGCAGGACGTGATCTTCAACGGCTCGGGCGATCGCAAGCCCCTGGCGCGCGCCAGCGTCGAGCTGATGTTCGACAATTCGCTCGGCCGCGCCGGCGGCCAGTGGGGCCAATACGCCGAGCTGTCGGTGAAACGCGTGCTGCAGCGCGACGGCGAATCTTCGTACTACATCAACAACCAGCATGTGCGCCGGCGCGACGTCACCGACATGTTCCTCGGCACTGGCCTCGGGCCGCGCGCCTACGCCATCATCGAACAGGGCATGATCTCGCGGGTCATCGAGGCCAAGCCCGACGAGCTGCGCGTTTTTCTGGAAGAAGCGGCGGGAGTCTCGCGCTACAAGGAGCGCCGCAGGGAGACGGAGCATCGCCTCGAGGACACGCGCGCCAACCTGTCGCGGGTCCTGGACATTCGTCTGGAACTCGGCACGCAGATCGAGAAGCTGGAGGCGCAGGCGAAAGTCGCCACGCGCTACCAGGAACTGCAGGCGGAGCTGCAATTCAAGCAGCAGCTGCTGTGGTTCCTGCGCCGGCGCGACGCTGCCGCGGAGCGCGACCGCCACGCCCAGGAAATCGCCGGCCAGGCCAACGCCCTCGAGGCGGGAACGGCGACGCTGCGCGAGATCGAAAGCCGGCTGGAGACGGCGCGCGCGACGCATTATGCCGCCGGCGACGGCATGAACTCATCGCAGGCGGCGCTGTATGCGGCCAACGCGGAGGTGGCGCGACTCGAATCGGAGTTGCGGCACGTCGAGGAAACGCGTCAGCGGCTCGAATTTCAGCACGCGGAGCGGCGCACGCAGCTCTCGGGCTGGCGCGAGCAGCGTGCGCAGCTGACCCAGGCCCTGCACCTGTGGGCTGGGCGGGCCGGCGGAGCGCGCCAGCGCGTCGCGGATTCGCAGGCGCGGGTGGCGCTGGAAGGCGGCAAGCTGCCCGACGCCGAGCGCACCTTCCGCGGTACGCAGGAGCAGCAGGGCGAGTGCCGCAACGTCGCGCTGCGCGCGGAGAGCCGAGCCCAGCTCGAGCAGTCGAACCTCGAGCATGTGGAGCGCGCGCTGGAGGCGCTTGCCCAGCGGCGCGAGCGCCTGCGGGCGGAGCGCCGCGCGCTGCAACAGCCCGACACGGCGCTGCTCGCGGCGCAGGAACAGCGGCGCGGGGCCGGCGATGCCGCGATCGCGGACGCCGAGGCGGCGCTCGATGCCCTGCAGGAAGAGTGCGACGTCCTTGAAGGGGAGCGCGCGGCGGCCGCCGAGCAGCTGTCGACAGCCTCGCACGAGCATGCCGCGGCCGAAGCGCAGCTCGCCACCCTGGAGCAGATCCAGGCGGCGGCCGACGACAACGCGCCGCTGCGCGACTGGCTGCAGCGCAACGACCTGCACGCGCTGCCGCGACTCTGGCAGCAAGTGCGCATCGACCCGGGGTGGGAGGTCGCCGTGGAATCGGTGCTGCGCGAGCGCTTGCACGCGCTGGACGTCGCCGATGCCGCGCGCCTCGACGGCGTGGCGGCGGACGTGCCGCCGGTAAAGGCGGGCGTCTTCAGTCACGGCGTGGAACGCGGAGCGCCGGCGCATGCCGGATACGAAACCCTCGCCGCCAAAATTCACGCGGTCGCTCCCGAAATCGGCGGTGCGCTCGCCGATTGGCTGGCCCACGTCTGCGTCAGCGAAGGCACGCCCAGCGCGACCGAGCGCGCGCGCCTGCCCGCCGGGCTGCTGCTCGTGAACCGCAACGGCCACCAGTTCACGCGCCACAGCGTGGCTTTCCACGCACCGGATCCGGCGGACGCCGGCTTGCTCGGGCGCCAGGCTGAAATCGATGACCTGCAGGGGAGGGTCGGCGAACTGGCCCGGAATCTGGCGGCGGCGCGAGCACGGGCGGAATCGACAGAGGCATCGCTCAGCGCGCGCCAAAGTGCCCTCGAAGCGGTGCGCGCTGCACTCGCCGGGCAGCAGCAGGCGCGCCACGAGCTGCAGATCGAGCTGCTCAAGCTGCAGCAGGCCGAGGAGCGCTTCCGCGAACGCAGCGCGCAGATCGACGCCGCGCTGGCGCAGATCGCGCGCGAGGCCGAGCAGGCCGAAGCGCGCCGCGCGCAGTGCCGGGCGGCCACGCAGGGCATCGGCCAGGAGATCGCGACCGCGCGCGCCCAGCTGGAATCGCTGCGCGCCGCCTTTGAGGCGGCGGAAGCGGCGCTCGCGGCGCAGCGCCAGGCGCTGCAGCAGGCCGAGCGCGACGCGCAGGACGCGGTGTTCAGCGAGCGCGAGTGCAGCGCCAAGATCGCCGAGATCGACGCCTCGGTCAATGTCATCGACCAGCAGATCGAGCGCGCCGATCGCGAGCTCGGCAGGCTCACCGAAGAGCTGGCGGTCGATCCGGTGCCGGCGGTGCGCGCGGCGCTCGAAACCGCGGT
>JBDTMD010000094.1:0-6615 GCA_039934435.1 Burkholderiales bacterium | reverse complement strand
TTTTCAGCGCCAATCTGGTCGACGAAGCGGAAGTCGAACACGGCGCCATGCGTCCGTACGGCGATGCGGGTCCGCTCGCCTCCAGCTACGACGCGCTCGAAGCGTATTTCATGGCCCAGGGCCGCGAATGGGAGCGCTACGCGTGGATCAAGGCGCGGCCGATCACCGGCGCGCGCCACGACGAGCTCGGCGCCATCGTGCGGCCGTTCGTGTTCAGGAAGTATCTCGACTACGCGACGCTGGCGGCGATGCGCCGGCTGCACGCCGAAGTGCGCCGCGAGGTCGCGCGCCGCGAGCTCGCCGAGCACGTCAAGCTCGGCCCGGGCGGCATCCGCGAAATCGAGTTCATCGTGCAGGCGCTGCAGCTGGTGCGCGCCGAGCTCGAGCCGGCGCTCGCGGTACGACCGACGCTGGAGGCGATGGCGCGCCTCGGCGAGCGGCAGCTCCTGCCCGCCGACATGGTGCGCGAGCTCACCGCCGCCTATGTGTTCCTGCGCAACACCGAGCATCGACTGCAATACCTCGACGACCAGCAGACGCACACGCTGCCGCAGGATGCCGACGATCGCGCGCGCGTGGCGCGCATGTCCGGGTGCGCGTCGTGGGACGAGTTCCATGCCCGATTGCAGTCGCACCGCGAAGCCGTGCAGCGGCATTTCCAGGACGTGTTCGCGGAGTCGGCGGCCGTGGAAGCGCCCGATTTGTGGCAGGACGACCGCGCGGCGATGTCGCAGGCCCTGGCGGGACGCGGCTTTCGCGACCCGGACGCGAGCGCCGGGCGCCTGCTCGCCACGCGCCGCGGCCAGCGCTATGCCTCGCTGCCCACGGACTCCAGGCGGCGCTTCGATGCGCTCGTGCCAGCGCTCGCCGCGGCCGCCGCCAAGACCGCCGACGCCGATGCGACGCTGGCGCGCGGCCTCGAGCTGATGGAAGCGATCGCCCGCCGGGCCGCCTACCTCGCGCTGCTTGCCGAGCACCCCGAGGCGCTCGAGCGCGTCACCAAGATGATTGCCGCCTCGAGCTGGGCCGCGGACTTCGTCACGCGCCATCCGCTGCTGCTCGACGAGCTGCTCGATGACCGCATGCTGTACGCTGCCTTCGACCTCGCGGAATTCGAGCGCGTGCTGCGCGGGCTGCTTGCCGCCGGCGGCGGCGATACCGAGCGGCAGATGAACGTGCTGCGCGAGCAGCACCAGGGGCAGGTCTTCCGCCTGCTGGCGCAGGACCTGGCGGCACAGCTCACGGTCGAGCGCCTTGCCGACTACCTTTCGCAGCTCGCCGACATCGTGCTGCAGGCGACGCTCGAGCTCTTGTGGGAGCAGATGCCGACGCGCCACCGCAACAACGCGCGCTTCGCCGTGGTCGCCTATGGCAAGCTCGGCGGCAAGGAGCTGGGCTACGCGTCGGACCTCGACCTGATCTTTGTTTACGACGACGCCGACGAGCGTGCGGCCGAGAACTACGCGCGACTCGCGCAGCGGCTCAATCTGTGGCTCACGGCGCGCACCTCGAGCGGCGCCCTGTTCGAGACTGACTTGCGCCTGCGCCCTTCGGGCGAGGCGGGCCTGCTGGTGTCGTCGCTCGAGGCCTTTGCCCAGTACCAGGAGAAATCGGCCTGGGTGTGGGAGCACCAGGCGCTGACGCGCGCGCGCTTTTGCGCCGGCGATGCCGAAATCGGTGCCGGATTCGAAGCCGTGCGCACGCGGATGCTGACGCGCGCTCGCGACGCCGCCGAACTCCGCAAGGAGGTGCTCGCCATGCGCGCCCGCATGCACGAGGCGCACCCGAATCGCTCGGGCCTGTTCGACGTAAAGCACGACCGCGGCGGCATGATCGACATCGAATTCGCCGTCCAGTACGTGGTGCTGGCGCACGCGCATCGGCACGCCGATCTCACGGGCAACCTGGGCAACATCGCGCTGCTGAGGATGGCGGGCGATCACGCGCTCATTCCGGCGGCGCTGGCGGAGAGTTGCCGCGAGGCCTATCGCGAGTTCCGGCGCCTGCAGCACGCGCTGCGCCTGAACGGGGCGCGGTACGCGCGCGTGCCAGTCGAGCAAGTCGCGGCGCATGCGCAGGCGGTTCGCGACCTGTGGGCGGCGGTCTTCGCTTAGGGCGTGCGCAGGGTGATGTCCCCGTACAGGGCGCGCGCCGAGCGCTGCATATTGTCGGAATCCGTGAGCACGCCGATGGCGACGATGTCTTCGGGATCCTCGCCGAAGGCCCGGCGGTAATCCTCGACCACGTTGCGCCGGTAATGGCGCCACTGCCCGAGGTGCTCGCCGCCGCTTTCCACGACGATCATGCGGATGCGATCGATTTGCGGGCTTGGCAGCGTCGTCTCGACGGGGATGGCATTCGACCAGACATAGATCAGCATGGCGAAGGGCAATGGCTCGCCGGCGAACGCCTTGGCCAGCCGCAACAGGGCGCGCTGCTGGAAATCGAGCCGCTTCGGGTCGCCGTAGAACGAGACCACCAGGCGCGCCGCCGAATCCTCGCGCGCGGCATTGCTCAGGTCGGCGCCGTCGATCAGATGATCGACGCGCCAGCTCCATTCGAGCAGCGATTGGCGATGAGGATCGACGCGGATGCGCCGGTACAGGCCGGTTGCGGCGTTCTCGGCCACCGCCTCGAGCACAGTCCCGGGCACCGCGTGCACCAGCCGGTACTCGGTCGGCCGCTTGCCGGAGTGCAGCCCCCATCCCACCCAGTCGTCGGGCAGCGAAGCGCCGGCGCGCATGCTCGAGAAGCGCGCCACCTCGATGAGGTCGCCGGTCTCGCGCGGCAAGTCGCGCGCGATGGACGTCGACGCGAGCTGTCCGTCGTCCTCGGGAACGCTGGCGCAGCCGGCGAGCGCCAGCAGCGCCGCGAGCACCGCGACCGCCGGACCGCGCATCAGATTGCCTCGCGCGGCGCGCGCCGCAGCGGCCCGTCGACCGCGGAGGCGAGCCCGGCGAGGGCATCGAGCAGCGCGTCGCGGTTCAGGCGGTAGAGCACGCGCTGGCCCTGGCGCTCCGCGGAGACCAGGCCGGCGCGCTGCAGCACCGCGAGGTGCCGCGATACCGCCGGCGCGCTCATGCCGAAGCGACCGGCGAGATCGGTCGTCGACAGCGCGGTCTGCGCGAGAAAGGCGATCGCCTGGCGCCGCGGCAGCGAGGCGAGCGCCGCGAACACCTGATCGCGAGGATTAGCAATCATGTTAACAGTATGGCATATCCCGCGTCGCGCTGGTTAGAATGGCGCCTCACTCAAGGAGAACAAGCGTCATGGCGAAAGCAAAGGCGGCGCCGAAGGCCCCGCTCTCGATGGCGGACCGCGACGGCTGGATCTGGCACGACGGCAAGCTGGTGCCCTGGCGCTCCGCCACCACGCACGTGCTCACGCATTCGCTGCATTACGGGCTGGCGGTGTTCGAAGGCGTGCGCGCCTACAAGACGGTCCGCGGCACGGCGATCTACCGGTTGAAGGAGCACACGCAGCGTCTGTTCAACTCGGCGCACATCTACATGATGAAGATCCCGTACACGCTAGAGCAGCTGATGAAGGCGCAGATCGAGGTGGTGCGGGCCAACGGCCATGAGGCCTGCTACGTCCGCCCGATCGCGTTCTACGGCTCGGAGAAGATGGGCGTGTCCCCGGTCGGCGCGCGCGTCCACGTGGCGATCGCCGCCTGGCCCTGGGGCGCCTACCTCGGTCCCGAAGCGCTGGAAAAGGGCATCCGCGTCAAGACTTCGTCGTACGCGCGCCACCACGTGAACGTCACCATGGCGCGCTCCAAGATGTCGGGCACCTATCCCAACTCGGTGCTCGCCACGCTCGAAGCCACCATGCACGGCTACGACGAAGGGCTGCTGCTCGACGTCGACGGCTTCGTCGCCGAAGGCGCGGGCGAGAACATCTTCATCGTCAAAGACGGCGTGATCTACGAGCCCGAGCTCACCTCGGCGCTCACCGGCATCACGCGCGCCTCGGTCATCGAGCTCGCGGCCGGCCTGGGCTACAAGGTCGAATCACGCCGCCTGACCCGCGACGACATCTATATCGCCGACGAGTGCTTTTTCACCGGCACCGCCGCCGAGGTGACGCCGATCCGCGAGCTCGACAGCCGCGTCATCGGCGCCGGCAAGGCCGGGCCGGTCACCAAGAAACTGCAGAAGGCGTTCTTCGACGTGGTTACGGGCAAGGACCGCAAGCACGCCCACTGGCTGACGCCGGTGCCGATGAACAAGAGCCGCGCATGAGCACCGACACTGCGCGCCTGGTCGAGGTCACCGAGAAGGATTTGCCGCTGCACTGCCCGCTGCCCGGCGCGCCGCTGTGGTCGCGCCACCCGCGCGTATTCCTCGACGTGGTCGACGAAGGCCACGCGCTCTGCCCGTACTGCGGCACGAAGTTCGTCTACAAGGGCGCGGCACCCAAGGGGCACTGACGCTTGCCCCGCCTGCTGGTCGTCGCACCCAATTGGATCGGCGACGCGCTGATGGCGCAGCCGCTGTTGATGCGTTTGCGCGAAAAGCTGCCGCAGGCGCGCATCGACGTCGTCGCACCCGCCTGGGTGGCGCCCGTATTCCGGCGCATGCCGGAAGTGGCCGGCGTCATCGAGACGCCTTTCGAGCACGGCCGGCTGCGGCTGCGCGAACGCTGGCGCCTCGGTGGCACCCTGAAGGCGTTGGCCTACGATCAGGCGTTCGTTCTGCCCAACGCCTGGAAGTCGGCGCTTCTGCCGTTGTTCGCCGGCATTCCGTTGCGCAGCGGCTACCTGGGCGAGTCGCGCTACGGCTTGCTCAATCGGATCCACCGCAAGCAGCCCGGCCGCGAGCCGATGGCGCTGCACTATGCGCGGCTGTCGGGAAATCCTGGCGCGACGATTGCGCTGCCGCTACCGGATCCAAGGCTCGAGGTCGATGCTCAGGCTGCGCTCGCCACGCGCCGGCGCTTCGGGCTCGAACAACGCTACGCCGTGCTTTGTCCGGGCGCGGAGTACGGGCCGGCGAAGCGCTGGCCCTACTTCGCCGAGCTTGCCGCGCGGCTCCAGCGCCCCGTAGTCGTGCTCGGCTCGGCGAAGGAGCGCGAACTGTGTGCCGCGGTTGGCGGCCGCAATCTTGCCGGTGAAACCACGCTCGACCAGGCGCTCGACGTGCTCGCCGGCGCCGAGCTGGTGGTGAGCAACGATTCCGGCTTGATGCACGTCGCCGCAGCGCTCGGGCGACCGCTGGTGGCGCTTTTCGGCTCGTCCAGCCCGCGGCATACGCCTCCCCTCTCCCCGCAGGCGCGCGTATTGTGGCTCGGCATCGAATGCAGCCCCTGCTACGCGCGGGAGTGCCCGCTCGGGCACTTTCGCTGCATGAAAGAGCTCAGCGTGGAACAGGTACTGGCAACCGCGGGGTCTGTCCCCTTTTGAGCATGCGCATCTTCCCCACGCCCCGGGACGCCGAAGCCGCCTTCTATGAAGCGCTCGAGCGCACCGACCTCGACCTGATGATGGCAGTATGGTCCGAAGACGAGGAGATCGTCTGCGTGCATCCGGGCGGGCCGCGCCTGGCGGGCCAGGACCAGGTGCGCGCGAGCTGGCGCCAGATCTTCGCCGGCGGCGCCAGCGCACGATTGCACGTGACGCAGCAGGTGGCGATCAGCAACACGATGGTGGCCGTGCACAGCGTGCAGGAAAACTTCTCGCGTCCCGGCGAACCGCGCCCGATGCAGGCGGTGGTGGCGACCAATGTCTACCTGCGCACCGCCGCAGGCTGGCGCATGGTGGCGCATCACGGCTCGCCGGCACCCGGGACCGCGGAGCCAGCGCCCGCTTCGCCGAAGATCCTGCATTGAGTCCGTATCGGGCCCCATGGTGGCTGCCCGGCGGCCACCTGCAGACGCTGTACAGCGCGCTCGCCCCGACGCCGCGCGTCGTCTGGCGCCGCGAGCGCTGGGATACGCCGGACCGCGATTTCATCGACCTCGACTGGGCGGGCGGTCCGGACGGTCCGCTGCTCGCATTGTTCCACGGCCTCGAAGGCAGCTCATCCAGCCGGTACGCGAGAACCATCGCGTCGCAGGCGATGGCGCGCGGCTGGCGCTGCGTCGTGCCGCATTTCCGTGGCTGCTCGGGCGCCGGCAACCGCCTGCCGCGCGCCTACCATTCCGGCGACAGCGCCGAGGTTGACTGGATCCTGCGGCGCCTGCGACCCGAGTACGCCGCCGGCGTATCGCTCGGCGGCAATGCGCTGCTCAAGTGGCTGGGCGAGCAGGGCCCGGCCGCCGCGCCGCTCGTACGGCGCGCCGCTGCGGTGTCGGCGCCCATCGATCTCGCGGCCTCCGGTCTTGCGCTGGGACGCGGGCTCAATCGTGCGCTCTATGCGCGCCATTTCCTCGTCACGCTCAAACCGAAGGCGATCGCCAAGATCGCGCGGCACGGCCTTGCGCTCGACGCCGCGCGCATCGCCCGCGCGCGCTCGCTGCATGAATACGACGACCTGGTCACCGCACCGTTGCACGGATTTCGCGACGCCGACGACTACTGGGCGCGCGCATCGAGCGGTCCGTGGCTCGAGCACATCCGCGTGCCGACCCTGGTGCTGAACGCGCGCAACGATCCGTTTCTGCCTCGCGCCCGGC
>JBDTMD010000093.1:0-6761 GCA_039934435.1 Burkholderiales bacterium | reverse complement strand
GTACGAGCAGTCCGGCCGCCCTTCGGCGTCGGCGGTGGCGATGAAAAACATCGCCGCGCGCTCGATGAACGCCCGATCCTCATCGCTGAAGGCGCTGCGCACCGTGACCTGCCTGAGGCGATCTGCGATCGGCCGCGTCTCGCGTGCATCCTGCAGATGCCGCATCCCGTCGTGGTATATCGAATCGTTGGCCATGACCCCCTGCCGCCCAACACTTTAATATCTTACTGCCTGGCCTTCCACTGCGGGCCCCGTGCATCTTCCCACAAATGCCCGTCGAGTCGCGGAAACATGCCGCGGTATCCGCCCTAGAACGTATTCTGTGCCGCCTTCACGATCGCCGCCCGAGATAACGGTAGCGTGGCTACGGTTCGCCGTCATGCGCCCCAACGTTGGAGCTAATCAACCTGCCGCAGGCAGGTCCGCTTGACCGAAGGGTTGGGCGTCAATTGGCCGAAGCGCTAGGAATGCGCGCGGCGCTCCAGCAACGCCTTGAGGCGCGCCAGGTCATTTGTATTTGCGCGGCGCATCGCCAGAGACATGAATGGCGCCATGAGTCGCGGGAAACCCTTGGGCTCACCTCGATTGCGAAGCTGCATCCGTGTGCCACCTTGTTCCGTGGATTCCCAGGTGTATGTTGTTTCCATTGGGAACGGACCATCAGTTGTGCTCATAACCAATTGCTCGTTGGCAACGAACTCTACGATCTCGTATGTGTAAGCCATGCGCTTGCCAAGGAACTGTGCGACAAATGCCGCTCGGGCGCCCACCTGCACGACGGGCTCAGACTTCCACTCGACCGATTTGATATTGGCATACCAAGCGGGTGCATTGTTTGGGTTCGCCGCAAATGCAGCGACTTCGGCCCGCGGGCGGGCAACAACCGTTTCCGTGAGGACGTCAACTTTCATGCTGCGACGATCGACTGCATGACGCCCAACGTCTCGCTGTGCGGCGGGCCAGCACGGTGATTGAACTTGGCGAGGCGCTTGCGGCCTGTCCGCACCAGCTAAAGTTGGAACTCAAGCTACCGGGTTGCTTACGCTTTCGATTTGTCGTTTTACTGACATTGGATCGTCTATTCCCTTGAACACAACATCGCTGATGCCTCGCCCCGTGATCTTCACTGTCCCGAACCCGAATATGCGGCCGAAAATGCCTTGGTTAATCTCAACAGTTTCGATGGATGCGAGCTTCATCTCTTCAGTCTTGCGACTGATGATGCCTCTCTTCAGGATCACTCGTTTGTTTGTGACGCCTTGCTCCAAGTATTTTAGCCTCAAATATTCGTACAAGGCGATAAGCAACGTCAGTCCAAGCGTAGGTATTCCAAGGATGATCCACATCACCATTGGGACCCAAGCGAACCAGTGAAGCTTGAAGAGCCCTTCGACCCTCTCGCCTGCGGACAGCGACTCCTCGATGTAGGACACGGGTTCTCCCTGTGCAGTGGATGGACATCTGAGTTCTAAGCTGATGTAGACAGCATGAAAGCCGGAACGCATTCCGCCTGTTTTCCTGCCGAAACGAAATCGACTTTCACAATCAAAGCAATAGTTCCACACGTCGGCAAACCGGATTCCTGTTCACTGGTATTCGCCCGCAACCTCACGCGCGAAAAGTTTATCCCCGGTTCAGCCCAAGGCCCGTCCGCCGCGCTACTCGTCCCACCCGCCCCAGAACGCCGTCGGCGGCGAGCGCTCCAGCCACTGGGCCGGCCAGTGCACCATGCCCGGCACCAGCCGGCTCCAGACCGCCGCGACCGCGGCGAGAATGAGCACCGCAAACATGACCGGCTGCCACAGCGCGGCGACGCCGGCGTGCAGGTGCACCATGATCAGCGGGTTGGCGCCGGCCGGCGGGTGCACGGTCTTGGTAAGGAGCATGAAGACCAGGGTCAGCACGACGGCGAGGATGTAGACCCAGAGCACGTCGCCGAACAGCTGGAAGCATGCGATGCCGATGAGCGCGCCGCCGAGGTGGCCGCCGAACAGCGCGCGCGGCTGCGCCGCGGGCGCGCGCGTCAGGCCGAAGAGGAACACCGCGGAGCCGCCGAGCGAGGCGAGGAGCAGGGGCGACGTCGGCGGATCTGCCAGCCACAGTGCCAGGCCGATGCTGAGGGCGGCGCCGCCGGCGCAGAACGCCATCCGGCCGAGATCTCTCACGATGCGCATGAGTCCGAATATACCTGCAGGGGCGCGGCCGCCATGCTCACCGGCACTGCAGCGGCAGGAACGCGGCCGGAATGTCGGTCCGGTTCTCGCCTAGGGTGGTCATGTTTCCCGGCGCCGCCGCCATGCCGCAGACCCACGCCACCGGAACCACCGGCGCGTCCGCCACGATCGCCGGGCGCAGCGTCAAGGTCTTTCCCTGGATCTGATTGTTGGCCCGGTTGCCGAACGTGATGTGGATGGCGCCGCCCTCGACCGCCAGCGCGCGCACGTAGTTGCTGACGACCTTCTCTGGAACGGGCAGGCCGATGCTCGCGTTGTCGGCGGGGAGCGTGTGGGAAAGTGCCCAGGAGGCGGCGATGGGGCCCTTGGCGATATCCGCGAGGGGCAGGGCGTCGACGATCTGGTTGCGAATGAGCCGGTCCACGGCGGCCGGGATCGTCAGCAACGCGAGGATGGCGATGACGCCGACGACCACCATCATCTCGACCAGGGTGAAGCCGCTGTCGCGTTCGGGCATCGGCATGAATTCGAAGTTTGCCGCTGCGCGGCGTGTTTGCCCATGGCGCGGAGCGATATACTTTGTGGAACCATGCCGAAGTCCGGTCCCTTCGAGCAGGATCTCGACCGAAACGCCGCCAACCACGCGCCGCTGACGCCGCTGTCGTTCATCGAGCGTACGGCGGCGGTGTACCCGGAGCGGCTTTCGGTGGTGCACGGCGCGCGCCGCTTCACCTGGAAGGAAACCTACACGCGCTGCCGCAGGCTCGCATCGGCGTTGAGCAAGCGCGGCATCGGGAAAGGCGAAACGGTGGCGGCGATGCTCGCCAATACGCCGGAGATGGTCGAGTGCCACTTCGGCGTGCCGATGACCGGCGGCGTGCTGAATGCGCTGAACACGCGCCTGGACACCGAGGCCATCGCGTTCATGCTGAACCACGGCGAAGCGAAGTTACTGATCACCGACAAGGAGTTCGCGCCGACGATCGAGGGCGCGCTGCAGAAGCTCGGCCGCAAGATCGCGGTGATCGACGTCGAGGATCCGGAATTCCTGGGCGGCAAGCGCCTCGGCGAAAAGGATTACGAGGCGCTGCTCGCGGAAGGCGATCCGGATTTCGCCTGGCACTGGCCCGAGGACGAGTGGCAGGCGATTTCGCTCAATTACACCTCGGGCACCACCGGCGACCCGAAGGGCGTGGTCTACCACCACCGCGGCGCTTATCTGAACGCCGTGTGCAACATCGTCACCTGGGGCATGCCGCATCACGCGGTGTACCTGTGGACGCTGCCGATGTTCCACTGCAACGGCTGGACCTTTCCGTGGACCATGGCGGCGAACGCCGGCACCAACGTCTGCCTGCGTAAGGTGGAGGCGGCGAAGATCTTCGAGCTGATCAAGGCGCACAAGGTGTCGCACTACTGCGGCGCGCCGATCGTGCACTCGACGCTGGTGAACGCGCCAGCGGCGCTGAAGCAGGGCATCGGGCACAAGGTGTCGGCGATGGTCGCGGCGGCGGCGCCGCCGGCCTCGATGATCGAGGGCATGGAGAAACTCGGCTTCGACATCACGCACGTCTACGGCCTGACCGAGACCTACGGCCCGGCCACGGTGTGCGCGAAGCACGAGGCGTGGCAGGACGTCGACATCTCCGAGCGCGCGCGCCTGAACGGCCGCCAGGGGGTGCGCTACCTGATGCAAGAGGGCCTCGCGGTGATGGACCCCGAGACGATGAAGCCGGTGCCCGCGGACGGCGAAACCATGGGCGAGATCATGTTTCGCGGCAACATCACCATGAAGGGGTATCTGAAGAACCCGAAGGCGACGCAGGCCGCGTTCGCCGGCGGCTGGTTCCACTCGGGCGACCTCGCGGTGCGGCAGCCCGACGGCTACGTGAAGATCAAGGACCGCTCGAAGGACATCATCATCTCGGGCGGCGAGAACATTTCCTCCATCGAGGTGGAAGACGTGCTCTACCGCCATCCCGCGGTGCTCGCCGCCGCGGTGGTGGCGCGGCCCGACGAGAAGTGGGGCGAGACGCCGTGCGCCTTCATCGAGCTCAAGCCCGAGGCCCGGGTGAGCGAGGCCGAGCTGATCGATTTCTGCCGCCAGCACCTGGCGAAGTTCAAGGCGCCGCGCACGGTGGTGTTCGGCGAGCTGCCGAAGACCTCGACCGGCAAGATCCAGAAATTCATGCTGCGCGCGAAGGCGAAATCCGCCTCCGCCATCGAGTAAGGAGGATCCCATGAGCGCCGTACCCCAGGCCGAGCTACCCGCGCTGCTGCGCGAAGACCGCGACGGCATCGCCACGCTGACGATGAACCGCCCGCAGCAGATGAACCTGCTGACGGGCGAGATGCTTTCCGCTTTGCAATCCGCCTTCGACGCCATCGCCAAGGATCCTGCGGTGCGCGTGGTGGTGCTCGCCGCGACCGGCAAGGGATTCTGCGCCGGCCACGACCTGAAGGAGATCAAGGCGCTCAGGGAACTGCCGAAGATCGAAAAGCTGTTCGCGCAATGCAGCCGCATGATGTCCACGATCCCGATGCTGCCGCAGCCGGTGATCGCGAAGGTGCAGGGCGCGGCGGCCGCGGCCGGCTGCCAGCTGGTCGCGCAGTGCGACCTCGCCCTCGCGTCTGACTCCGCGAAGTTCGTCACCTCGGGCGTGACCTGGGGATTTTTCTGCTCCACGCCCGGCGTCGCCGTCGGGCGCAATCTGCAGCGCAAGCACGCGATGGAGATGCTGCTGACCGGCGATCCAATCAGCGCGCAGCAGGCACTGCAGTGGGGCCTCGTCAACCGCGTGGTTCCGGCTGCCGAGCTCGATGCGGCGACTTCGGCGCTGGCGGCCAAGCTCGCCGCCAAGCCGCCGGCCACCGTAGCCGCGGGCAAGCGCGGCTTCTACCAGCAGATGGACCTCGGGCTGGAAAAGGCCTATGAACTCGCCGGCAAAGTGATCTCGGCGAGCTTCGCGCACGACGAAGGGCGCGCCGGAATGGACGCCTTCATCGAGAAGCGCCCGCCGCCGAAGACATAGGATGGGCCGCTACTACGAGGACTTCGCGGCCGGCGACACCTACAAGCACTGGCCGGGCCGCACCATCAGCGCGGCCGACAACACCTGGTTCACGCTGCTCACCATGAACCAGCACCCGATCCACTTCGACGAGGAGTACGCGAAGAAGACGGAATTCGGCAAGCCGCTGGTCAATTCCACGCTGACCCTCGCCATCGTCGTCGGCATGAGCGTGCAGGACGTGAGCCAGAACGCGGTCGCCAACCTCGGCTGGACCGACATCGTGATGCCGGCGCCGGTGTTCAACGGCGACACGCTCTACGCCGAGTCGACGGTGCTGGAGAAGCGCGAATCGAGGTCCCGTCCGAAGCAGGGCATCGTCACGGTGGCGACGCGCGCCTGGAAACAGGACGGCACCACGGTCATGACCTTCAAACGTTCCGTCCTGGTCCCCAAGCGCCCATGAACACCGCAGAAGAAACCCAGATCCTCGACGCGATCGGCAAGTGGCTGGAGCGCGACGTGCGCCCGAAGGCGCGGGAACTGGAGAAGAAGGACGAGTACCCGGAGTCGATGGTCGAGACGATGAAAGAGCTGGGCCTGTTCGGCGCCACCATCCCGCAGGAATACGGCGGCCTCGGGCTGCCGGCCTCGACCTACGCCAAGATCGTGGCGCAGATTTCCGAGGTCTGGATGTCGCTGACCGGCATCTTCAATTCGCACCTGATCATGGCAGCGGCGGTGGCGCGCTATGGCACCCAGGCGCAGAAGGAGAAGTTCCTGCCGAAGTTCGCCTCGGGCGAAGTGCGCGGCGGCCTCGCGCTCACCGAGCCCGACTGCGGCACCGACCTGCAGGCGATCCGCACGCGCGCCGTCAGGGACGGCAAGGACTACGTCGTCAACGGCACCAAGACCTGGATCTCGAACGGCATCAAGGGCTCGTGCTTCGCGCTGCTGGTGAAGACCGACCCGAACGCCAAGCCGCGCCACCAGGGCATGAGCCTATTCCTCGCCGAGAAGGGCAAGGGTTTTCGTGTCTCGAAGAAGCTGGAAAAGCTCGGCTACAAGGGCATCGACTCGGCCGAGCTGATCTACGAGGACTACCGGCTGCCGGCCGAGAACCTGATCGGCGGCGTCGAGGGCAAGGGCTTTCACCATGCGATCGGCGGGCTGGAGCTCGGGCGCATCAACGTCGCCGCGCGCGGCGTCGGCGTGGCTTACGCGGCGCTGAAGGACTCGGTGGCCTATGCCCAGGTGCGCAAGACCTTCGGCAAGCCGATCTGCGAGCACCAGGCCATTCAACTCAAACTCGGCGAGATGGCGACGCGATGCGAGGCGGCGCGCCTGCTGGTCGAGAACGCGGCGCGCGCCTACGATGCCGGCGAGCGCTGCGACATGGAAGCCGGCATGGCGAAGTTCTTCGCCTCCGAAGCGGCGCTCGAGAACTCGATCGAAGCAGTGCGCATCCACGGCGGCTACGGCTACTCCACCGAGTTCAACGTCGAGCGTTATTACCGCGACGCGCCGCTGATGTGCATCGGCGAGGGCACCAACGAGATGCAGCGCATCATCATCG
>JBDTMD010000092.1:0-6811 GCA_039934435.1 Burkholderiales bacterium | reverse complement strand
TAAGGGACTCTCTCACCCGCGCGGCGTTTCAAACACGTTCGCGCAGGACCCCCGCGTAAGGTTGCTACGCTACTGCAAAGAGCGAGCGGAAACAAGAATATCGACTCTCGCCCTGCTAACATTGCGCTGCATCAGGCAGTTGCCCGGATGCACCTTCCCATGCGCGAATTGCTGATTCTCCTTGGCGCGCTGCTCGGCGCGATGCCGGCGTCGGCGCAGGTTGCGCCTGCCGCGAGCGTCAAGCCGCTGGCGGAGGCGGCGATCTATCCCGAGCGCGACGCGGCGGCACAGGTCGTGTCCCTGAACGAATCGCGGATCGCGGCGGAGATCGCGGGCCGCATCGAGGCGGTGCCGGTCGAGGTCGGGCAGCGCGTGGAATTAGGCGCGACGATCGCGCGCATCGACTGCCGCGACCATGAGCTTTCGCGGCGCAGCGCCGACGCCGCACTCGCCGCGGTGCGCTCGCGCCTGGCGCTCGCCGGCCAGCAGCTGGGCCGCGCGCGGGAATTGAGCGCACAGGGCTTCATTTCCGCGGATGCACTGGCGGCGCGCATCACCGAGGCCGACGTGCTGCGCGCCGAGCAGTCGCAGGCCGAAGTCCGGCTCGCCGAGGCCTCCCGGGGCGTCGGCAAATGCGTGGTGCGCGCGCCGTTTCCCGCCATCGTGCGCGAGCGTCTCGGC
Source organism: Burkholderiales bacterium (assembly GCA_039934435.1). Classification (GTDB taxonomy): domain Bacteria; phylum Pseudomonadota; class Gammaproteobacteria; order Burkholderiales; family SG8-39; genus JAABQT01. Next base: position 6,130 of record JBDTMD010000092.1, on the reverse strand, counting down.
CGGGTTGGCGAGCTCGCCGCGCCGGGCACGCCGCTCGCGGTGCTGCTCGATGCCGGCGGCATCGAGGTCGCGGCGCAGGTCCAGCCAAAGGACGCGCCGTCCCTGCACAGTGCGGCCGAGGTGCGTTTCCTTGGCCCGGGTGGCGCCCAGGCGCTTGCGCTCGAGCGCATTTCGCCCGCCGTCGATCCGCAAACGCGCACCATGGAGGCGCGGCTGCGCTTCGCCGGTGCCCCCGCGGCGCCCGGCACGTCCGGCCGCATCGTGTGGCGAGATTCCGCTCCGCACGTTCCGCCCGCGCTCGTGGTGCGCCGCGCCGGCCGCCTCGGCGTATTCATCGACGACAGCGGCACTGCGCGCTTTCACGCGCTGCCCGAAGCGCAGGAAGGCCGCCCGGCGCGCATCGACCTGCCGGGCAGCGCCCGCGTCGTCGTCGAGGGACAGCTCGCGCTGAAGGACGGCCAACGCCTGCAATGAAATTCGTCGAGCTGCTGCTCAGGAACCACCCGCTCGCGAACATCCTGTTCGCGGTGGTGCTGGTGATGGGCACGATCTCCTACCTGCAGATGCCGCGCGAGCAGGACCCGGAGATCAACTTCAACTGGGTCAACGTCGTCACCACGCTGCCCGGCGCTTCCGCCGAAGACGTCGAGAAGCGCGTGACGCAGCCGCTCGAGGATGCGATCAAGAATGTCACCGACATCCGCTTCGTGCTGTCCTCGAGCCGCGAAAACGTGTCGTCGATCCTGGTGCGCTTTCGCGACGTCTCGGAGCGCGTCTTCGACAAGCGTGTCAACGACCTGCGGCGCGAGATCCAGAACAAGGCGCAGGCCGAGCTGCCGACGGAGGTGCGCGACGACCCGCGCGTACTCGAGATCACCACCTCCAACGGCTTTCCGACGGCGCAGGTGCTGGTGGCGGGCCTCGCCGATGACGAGACCTTGCGCCGCCTCGCGCGCGAGATCCGCACCGATCTCGAACGCCTGGCGGGCGTGGATCAGGTGTTTGCCCTCGGCCTGCACGACGCGGAGCTGCACGTCGAATTCGATCCGCGGCGCCTGGCCGCGCGTGGCCTGAACGCCGCAAACCTCGCCGACGCCGTCGGCGGCTGGTTTCGCGACACCTTTGCCGGCAAGGCGCGCGCCGGCGACGACGCCTGGCTGGAGCGCGTCATCGGCCAGGACCCCGATCCCAGCTACCTCGCCGGCCTGACGCTCGCCGTGCCGCGCGCCGGCACGCGCATCCCGCTGGAGGAGGTGGCGCGCGTCGAGCGGGGGCGTGCCACGCCGCGCCACCTCGCCTCTGCCAACGGCCGACCGGCAGTGCTGCTCTCGGTCAGCAAGAAGGCCTACACCAACACGCTCGAGCTGGTGGAGCTGATCCGCGCCTATGTCGCCGAAAAGAACGCCGTGCTCGCTCCGCTCGGCTTGAAGCTTGCGCTCACTGATGATCAGACCATCCCTACGCGCCAGGCGATCTCGGTCATGGAATCGAACGCGCTCCTTGGTCTCTCGCTCGTGCTGGCGACCTGCTGGTTGTTCCTCGGCACGCGCGTCGCGCTGCTGGTGGCGCTAGGCATCCCGTTCTCGCTGGCGGGCGGCTTCGCCGTGCTCTACGCCAGCGGCTCGACGCTCAACATTTCGGTGCTGCTCGCGGTGGTGATCGTGCTCGGCATGCTGGTGGACGATGCGGTCGTAGTGGTGGAGGCGATCTACTACCGCGTGCAGCGCGGCGCCAAGGTGCTCGCCGCGTCGCTCGACGCGCTGCGCGAGACCGCCGCCCCGGTCGCCTCCGCCGTGCTGACGACGATCGCCGCGTTCCTGCCGCTCATGCTGCTGCCCGGCATCGTCGGCAAGTTCATGTTCGTCATCCCGTTCGTGGTCACCCTGACGCTCGCCATCAGCCTGGTCGAGGCCTACTGGATGCTGCCGACGCACGTGACCGCGCTGCAGCTCGACCTGAGCCGGCCTTCGCGCATGCAGCAGATGCGCCAGCGCTTCACCCACCTGCTGCGCGTGCGCTACTCGCGCGCGCTGCTCTACGTCATGCGTCGGCCCAAGCGTTTTGCTGCACTCATCGTGCTGACGGTCGCCGCCGCCGGGGCGTCGGTTGCCGGCGGACTCGTGCGCATGGAGTTTTTCGCCTTCGACCCGATACGCCTGTTCTACGTCAACGTCGACATGCCGGCGAGCGCGCCGATCGACGCCACGCTGAAGCGCGTCGAGCAGGCCGAGCGTGCGGTGCGCGCTCAACTGCGCGAAGGCGAGGCGCGCGCGCTCACCGCGCTCGCCGGCGTCAAATTCACCGATACCGAGCCGCTGTACGGCGACGCCTACGGCCAGTTGGTGGTCTCGCTCGCGCCGCGCGCCGACGACGGCCGCGAGGTCGGCGAGATCGTCGAGGCGCTGCGCCCTCAGATCGAATCGCTGCCCGGGCAGGGCAAGCTCAGTTTCACAACGATCGCCGGCGGTCCGCCGGTGGCCAAACCCATCCGCGTGCGGGTAAGAAACGACGACGCTACCGAACTGCGCGCGGCAGCGGACGCGGTACTGGCCGTCGTGCGCGCGGTTCCGGGAACCAAGGACGTCACCGACGATGACGTGCCTGGCCGCCCCGAGCTGCGCCTGCGTCTCGATCGCGATGCGATCCGCGCGAGCGGACTCGATCCGGGCCTCGTCGCGCGGCTGGTGCGGCTGCATGTGGACGGCGAGATCGTCACGCAGATGCGCGACCAGGGCGAGAAGGTCGAGGTGCGCGTGCGCGCCGCACCGCGCACGGCCAGCGACGTCGCCCGGCTCCTGGACGACCCCGTGGCGCTGCCCACGGGTGCCGGCAGTACGACCCTCGGCTCGCTGGTGCGCGCCGAAACCGGCACCGGCAAGGGCGTGATCAAGCACTACAACCTGCGCCGCTCGATCACCGTCGAGGCGGATCTCGACCGCCAGCGCACCGATACCGTCTCGGCCAACAACGCGATCCGTGCCGGCTGGGAGAAGGTCAAGACGCGCCACCCGACCACGTCGCTCGATTTCTCGGGCGAGCTCGACGACATCCAGGAAAGCCTGGATGCCATGCCGTTCCTGTTCCTGCTCGGCGTCGGCCTCATCTATCTGATCCTCGCGGCGCAGTTCCGCAGCTACTGGCAGCCGGCGATGATCCTCGCCACCGTGCCGCTCGCCTTCACCGGCGTGGTATTCGGCCTGCTCGCTTCGGGAAATCCGCTCTCGCTCTACACGCTCTACGGCGTCATCGCCCTCACCGGCAACGCCGTCAACGCCGCCATCGTGCTGATCGATGCCGCCAACGCGCGCTGGCGGGCACGCATGAGCGTGCTGCACGCGGCGGTATTCGCCGCGCGCCGGCGCGTAGTGCCGATCATCATCACCAGCACGACCACCATTGCCGGGCTGTTTTCGCTTGCCGTGGGCCTCGGCGGGCACTCGCTCATCTGGGGGCCGGTGGCGGCCTCCATCGTCTGGGGCATCGGCTTTTCGACGGTGCTGACGCTGTTCGCCATGCCGCTGCTCTACTGGGCGCTGATGCCGGAACACCGGTCGCGGCGCGGCGCACCTACCCCGTATAATTCCGGTCCCACGCCGCACGCCAGTCGATGAATCTCGAACAAGCGCGCTTCAACATGGTCGAGCAGCAGATCCGCCCCTGGGAGGTGCTGGACCAGGCCGTGCTCGACTTGCTGTACGCGGTGCCGCGCGAGGAGTTCGTGCCGGCGGCGTTCCGCCAGCTCGCGTTTGCCGACATGGAGATTCCGATCGGCGAAGGCGAGGCGATGATGTCGCCGAAGCTCGAGGCGCGCCTGCTGCAGGCGCTGGCGCTGCGCAAGACCGACCGCGTGCTCGAGGTCGGCACCGGCAGCGGCTACCTGACGGCGCTGCTCGCGCGCTGCGCGGCGCACGTCTATTCGCTCGAGATCCGGCCGGCGCTGGCCGAGTTCGGCCGCGAGAACCTGGCGCGCCACGGCGCCGACAACGTCGCCCTGGAAATCGGCGACGGCGCGCGCGGCGACGCGAAGCACGCGCCCTACGACGCCATCGTGCTGACGGGCTCGACGCCAGTGCTGCCGGCCGCGCTGAAAGCGCAGCTCGCGCCCGGCGGTCGCCTGTTCGCTGTGGTGGGCGAGGCGCCGGTCATGCTGGCGAGCCTGTTCACCTGCTCCGCGCCCGGCGCCTACGGCAGCGTCGCGCTTTTCGATACCGTGCTCGCGCCGCTCGTCGTCGCCGAGCACCCGCAGCGCTTCAGGTTCTAGCGCGATGAACAATCTGGCCCCGGCGGAGCTCGCGACCTGGATTGCCGACCCGGCGCGGCCTGATCCGGTGCTGCTCGACGTACGCGAGCCTTGGGAGTTCCAGACATGTCATATCGCGGGGGCGCGCCACGTGCCGATGAACGAGCTGCCGGGGCGCCTTGCCGAGCTCGATCCCGATGCCGACGTCGTGGCGATCTGCCACCACGGTGCCCGCAGCCTGCAGGTCGCGCACTTCCTTGCACGCCAGGGCTTTCCCCATGTCCACAACCTCGCCGGCGGCGTCGACGCGTGGGCGCGCACGATCGACCCGGCCATGCCCGTCTACTGAGAGAGCCAACGCCGCCATGAAACGCTTTGCCATTGCCGTTCTCGCCTGCGCGCCGCTCGCCGCGGCGGCGGAGAACCTGACCCAGGTCTACCAGGATGCGCTCGGCTACGACGCCCAGTACGGCTCGGCGCGCGAGGCATTGCGGGCGGGCCTCGAACGCGTGCCGCAAGGGCGTGCACTGCTCCTGCCAAGCCTCAACCTGACTGCGAACACCACGCGCACGAAGATCGAATCGGATTCGAAAAACCCGGCGCTCCAGCCGAGCTTCGAACGCGACTTTACCGCCTCCGGCTATGCGCTCACTTTCACGCAACCGCTGTATCGGCGCCAGAACTGGCTGCAAGCCGACCAGGGCGAGTTGCAGGCGAAGCAGGCCGAGTTCCAGTTCGGCCAGGCCGGCCAGGACCTGATCCTGCGCGCCGCGCAGGCCTACTTCGACGTGCTTGCGGCGCAGGACACGCTGGGGTTGGTGCGCGCGCAGAAGGTCGCCATCGCTGAACAGCTGGCGCAGGCGAGGCGCAATTTCGAGGTCGGAACCGCCACCATAACCGACACGCATGAGGCGCAGGCGCGCTACGACCTCGCCGTGGCGCAGGAAATCTCGGCGCAAAACGACGTCGAGGTGCGGCGCCGCGCGCTGCAACAGCTCACCGGCAAGGAGTACGCGGAACTGAAGGCGCTGCGCGCCGACGTCAAGCTCGCGCCGCCCGAGCCGAACAACATGCAGAGTTGGGTCGATCTCGCGGAGAAGCACAGCTATGCCGTGCTCGTTCAGGACGCGGTAACCGAGATCGCGCGCCTCGAAGCCAAGCGGACCAGCGCCGGCCATCAGCCGACCCTCGACCTGGTCGCGAGCCACAACTACACCTCGCAGACCGCGTCGCAGCTGTCCGCGGCGGGCAGCGACATCAACACCAGCTCCGTCGGGCTGCAATTCGCGATCCCGCTCTATCAGGGCGGCGCCATCAGCTCGCGCGAGCGCGAGGCCGCCTATAACCTCGAGCGCGCGCGCCAGGACCTGGAAAACGCGCGCCGCACCTCGGCGCTCGCCGCGCGCCAGGCCTACCTGCTGGTGATCAACGGCATCGCGCAGATCAGCGCCCTCGAGCAGGCGCTCGTGTCCTCGCAGAGCGCGCTGCAATCCAACCGCCTGGGTTACGAGGTCGGCGTGCGCATCAACATCGACGTCCTGAACGCCCAGCAACAGGTGTTCTCGACCCGCCGCGACCTGGCGGTCGCGCGCTACAACACCATCACCAATTTTCTCAAGCTGAAGGCCGCCGCCGGCTCCCTGCGCGAGCAGGATCTCACCGACGTCAGCCGCGCCCTGGCGCAGTAAGTAGCCGGCGGCAGACCGCCAGGTGGCGCTCGGCCGCGCCGCGGTGGCGCGCGCACAGGCGTTTCCCGGCAACGCCCATTCGCGCGCAGCGCTCCGGATCGGCGAGCAGGTCGCGTGCGGCCCGCACCGCCGCGGCGGCATCGGGCAACTGCAGCGCCGCCTGCGCGCGCACCGCGAGCCGCGTGACGTCGGCGAAATTGAA
>JBDTMD010000091.1:0-6812 GCA_039934435.1 Burkholderiales bacterium | reverse complement strand
CCCGCTTGCGCGGGCCTCAAAGGTACTTCCTCGTACCGAAAACTACATCGGCTTGATGTTCGTCGCCTGGTCGCCTTTGGGTCCAGTGGTGACGTCGAAGGAGACCTTCTGGCCGTCCTTCAGGCTCTTGAAGCCCGAACCCTGGATCGCGGAAAATGCGCGAACAGGTCCTTGCCGCCGCCGTCAGGTGTGATGAAGCCGAATCCCTTCGCGTCGTTGAACCACTTGACTGTTCCTGTTGCCATGTCGAATTGCCTCTCAGTAAAAATTAACGGGACACGGGCTTTCGCCCATTGCCGGAACACCAAGTAGAAGACGCGGGAAAAAAGAAGAGCCTGCGGAACTGCTTGAGGAAACCAGCGGCGCGGATTATACATGAACGCCTTGCGCGTCAAGCGCGGCCATAGCCCAGAGGGTAGACTTGCCGCAGTGAGTCAGAACGACACCCGGCCGGTCATCCTCGCGGTAGACGATGCCGAAGACCTGCTCGCGCTGATCGGCAAGGCGCTCGCCAGCGAATACCGGGTGAAGCTCGCCACCGACGGCGGCGACGCGCTGACGCAGGCCGCGGCCGAGCCGCAGCCCGACCTGATCCTGCTCGACGTCGAGATGCCGGGCGCCACCGGCTACGAGATCTGCCAGCTCCTCAAGGAGGACCCGGCCACCGCGCAAATCCCGGTGATCTTCCTCACCGGCAGGACCGAGCCGGCCGAGCAGCTCGAAGGGCTGGACCTCGGCGCGGTCGACTACCTGGCCAAGCCGATCAACGCCAAGCTGCTGCTGGCGCGCGTGCGCATCCATCTCGCGCTCGCCAACCGCCAGATCGAGCTCGAGCGGGAAGTGCAGCAGCGCACGGCGCAGCTCGAGGACGCGCGCTCGCAGCTGATCCGGCGCCTGGCGCGCGCCATGGAATTCCACGAGAGCGCCGCCGCCGGCAACCGCGTGGCGCGCATCAGCCAGTACGCGAGGCTGATCGCCCAGGCCGCCGGCATGAAGCCCGAAGTCGCCGAGCTGCTGCAGAAGGCTTCGCCGCTGTACGACATCGGCAAGATGGGCGTGCCGGCCGAAGTGCTGCGCAAGCCTGGCAAGCTCTCGGCGCCCGAGCTCGAGCGCGTGCGGCGCCACCCGCAGCTCGGCGCCGAGATCATCGGCGAGCACAAGGACCCGGTGCTGGCGCTCGCCGCCAGGCTCGCGCTCACCCACCACGAGCGCTGGGACGGCACCGGCTACCCGAAAAAGCTCAAGGGCAACGACATTCCCTGGCCGGGCCGCGTCATGGCGCTGGTCGACGCGTTCGAGGCCATGACCACGACGCAGTTCTACCGCCAGAAACCGTTGACCATCGACGAGGCGGCGAAGCAGATCAGGGACGGCCTGGGCACGCAGTTCGATCCGTTGCTCGCCGAGGCCTTCGACAAGGCGCTGCCGGTGATGCGTAAAGTGCGCGAGACGTATTCGGATGCGCTCGGCGACCTGATCAACCTGGATTTCAGCCCGACGCGCAACGCGCCGCCCGGCGCCGCCGCAGTCGCAGCGCCCAAACCGGCGGCGCCGGCGCCCGCGCCGGCCGAGCCCGCCGTCGCCGCCAAGGCCGCCGCCGCGGTGGCGGCGGCCCGCGCCCGGATCCGGGCCAAGCGCTAGCTGCCCCGCTTGCCGCAAGCCCGCTCCGCTTCCACCGCAGCGCTGACGCTGCTCGCCCTCGGCATCGTTTACGGCGACATCGGCACCAGCCCGCTGTACGCGGTCCGCGAAACGTTCGCGCCGGGCCACGGCATCCCGCTCACCGACGCCGCCGTGCTCGGCGGCCTGTCGACGATCTTCTGGATCCTGATGATCACCGTGTCGCTGAAATACGTGACGCTGGTGATGCGCGCCGACAACCGGGGCGAGGGCGGCATCATGGCGCTGCTCGCGCTCGCCTCGCGCGCGCTGCGCGGGCACGCGCGCTGGCGCACGCCGGTGATGCTGGCGGGCGTGATCGGCGCGTCGCTGTTCTTCGGCGAGGCGGTGCTGACGCCGGCGATCTCGGTGCTGTCGGCGGTCGAGGGCCTGCACCTCGGCGCCGGCGAGAACCAGATCGACGTCGTGCCGATCGCCGCCGGCGTGCTGGTGATGCTGTTTCTGATCCAGCGGCAAGGCACCGGCGCGGTCGGCAGGCTCTTCGGCCCGGTGTGCGCGCTGTGGTTCGCGGCGCTCGGCGCGGCTGGCATCTGGAACGTCGCGAAGAACCCCGCGGTGCTCGCGGCGCTCAACCCGGCGCACGCGCTCGATTTCGTCACCGGCTACGGCGCCAGCTCGTTCGTGGTGCTCGGCTCGGTGCTGCTCGCCATCACCGGCGCCGAGGCGCTGTATGCCGACATGGGCCACTTCGGCAGGAAGGCGGTGCGCATCGCCTGGTTCGGCATGGTGGCGCCGGCGCTGGTGCTCAATTACTTCGGCCAGGGGGCGCTGCTGATGCGCGACGCGACGGCGATCACCAACCCGTTCTACCTCTCGTTTCCGCCCTGGGCGCTGTATCCGATGGTGCTGCTCGCCACGGCGGCGACGGTGATCGCCTCGCAGGCGACGATCTCGGGCGCCTTTTCGGTGACGCAGCAGGCGATCCAGCTCGGCTTCCTGCCGCGCATGCGCATCCTGCACACCTCGGCGAGCAGCTTCGGCCAGATCTACGTGCCGGCGATCAACTGGATGCTGCTCGCCATCGTGCTGGCGGTGATCGTGGGCTTTGGCTCCTCGGCCGAGCTGGCGCAGGCCTACGGTGTGGCGGTCATGGGCACCATGCTCGCGACCACGTTCATCACCTTCTTCGTCATCCGTTTCGGCTGGGGCTACCCCCTATGGCTGTGCTTCGCCGCCACCGGTTTCTTCTTCGCGATCGAGCTGACGCTGCTGTCCTCCGCGCTGCTGAAGATCGTCGAGGGCGGCGCGCTGCCGCTCGCGCTCGGCGCGCTCGCCTTTACGCTGATGCTGACGTGGCGGCGCGGGCGGCTGCTGGCGCGCGCGCGCCAGTCCAGCGTGCCGCTGAAGCGCCTGCTGGAATCGCTGCTGCGCGAGCCGCCGGTGCGCGTTCCGGGCACGGCGGTGTTCCTGACCACCAACCCGGACGCGACGCCGCCGGCGCTGCTGCACAACCTGAATCACAACAAGGTGCTGCATGAGCGCGTGGTGTTCCTGACGGTGGAGATCGGCGACGAGCCCATGGTGAGCGCCGAGCAGCGCATCGAGCTCGAGCTGCTGGCGCCGGGCTTCTGGAAAATGGCGCTGCGCTACGGGTTCATGCAGAACCCGGACGTCGCCTACGACCTGACCACCACCAGCCGCCGCGTGCTGGAGTTCGATCTGATGACCACCACTTTCTTCTTCAGCCGCCAGACCCTGGTGCCGGCGGACCACGGGCCGCTGCTCGCGCGCTGGAGTGGGCGACTGTTCGCGGCCATGTCGCGTAACGCCGGCAGCGCCGCGGACTACTTCAACCTGCCCGCCAACCGGGTGATCGAGCTCGGTACCAAGCTGCAGCTCTGATGATCAGCACCATCGGTTTTCTCGTCGTCGGCGGCCTGATGCTCGCCATGGGTCTGCTGGCGCCGTTCGTTCGGCGCCTGCCGCTGACGACGGCGATCGTCTATCTGGCCGTGGGCATGATCTTCGGCCCGACGCTGCTCGGCGTGTTCCACTTCAACCCGCTCAAGGAGTCGGCGGTGCTTGAGGTGCTGACCGAGGCGGCGGTGCTGATCTCGCTGTTCGCCGCGGGCGTCAAGTTGCCGGCGCCGGTGACCTGGGCGCGCTGGCGCTCGCCGGTGCTGCTCGCGTTCGTGTCGATTGCGATCACCGTCATCCTGGTGGCCGCCTTCGGCTATTACGTGCTCGGCCTGCCGCTGGGCGCCGCCGTGCTGCTCGGCGCCATCCTCGCGCCCACCGACCCGGTGCTCGCGGGCGACGTGCAGGTGCGCCATGCCGGCGATCGCGACCGGCTGCGCTTCAACCTCACCTGCGAGGCCGGCATGAACGACGGCAGCGCGTTTCCGTTCGTCATGCTGGGCCTGGGAATGCTCGGCCTGCATGAGCTCGGCGAGGCCGGTATGCGCTGGCTGCTGGTCGACGTGCTCTGGGCGACGGCGGGCGGCATCGCCCTCGGCGCCGTCGGCGGCGGCGCGGTCGCGCATATCGCCGCGCGGCTGCGGCGCGCCTACCCCGACAGCGAGCGCTACGACGACTTCATCGGCCTGGGCCTGATCGGCGCGGTCTACGGCGCCGCCGTGCTCGCGCACACCTGGGGATTCCTCGCGGTGTTCTTCGCCGCGGTGGCGCTGCGCCAGACCGAGCTGGGCCTGGCGGGCGCGCCGGCGCCAGGTGAAGGTGCCGGCGGCGACGCACCGGCGATCGCGCAGGTCAGCGTCGGTTCCCTGGTCTTCAAGGAGCACCTCGAGCGCCTGTCCGAAATCCTGCTCGTGCTGCTGATCGGCGGCACGCTGTTCCTGGATTCGTGGAGCTGGCGCGCGGTGGGGCTGGCCCTGTTCGTGTTCGTCGTCGCGCGCCCGCTGAGCGTCATGGGCGGGCTCGCCGGTACGCGCACGCCCTGGCCGCTGCGCGGCATGATCAGCTGGTTCGGCGTGCGCGGCATCGGCTCGCTTTACTATCTGATGTATGCCATCGGGCACGGCCTGCCCGAGCACCTCGCGCTCGAATTCATTCACCTGACGTTGATCGTGGTGACGCTGTCGATCCTGGTGCACGGCGTCAGCGTGAAGCCGCTGATGCTGCGCTACTGGCGCAGGCGCGACACGGCATGACGGTCCGCGAGCGCCTGTTCGTCGCGCTCAACGCGCGCGCCTTCTACGGCTGGACCATCCTCGCGGTGGCCGGCCTCGGCATCTTCGCCAGCGGACCGGGGCAATCGCACACCTTCAGCGTGTTCGTCGGCCCGATCGGCGCCGATCTCGGCCTGTCGAAGGCGGCGATCGCCGGCGCCTATGGCCTCGCCACGCTGGTCGCCGCGTTCCTGCTGCCGCGGATGGGCCGGCTGGTCGATCGCCACGGACCGCGGCGCATGACGACGATCATCGCTCTGCTGCTCGGACTCGCCTGCATGGCGTTCGGCGCCGCCGGCGGCATCGTCACGCTGGGGCTGGGCTTCGGCGCGCTGCGCTTCCTCGGCCAGGGCGCGCTGATGATGAACTGCGCGAATCTGGTGGCGCAATGGTTCAGCCGCAAGCGCGGCTTCGCCATGGGCCTGATGTCGCTCGGCTTCGCCGCGTCGATGGCCGTGCATCCGCCGCTCGGCCAGTTCCTGATCGCGCAGTTCGGCTGGCGCTGGGCCTGGGTGATCCTCGGCCTGCTGACCTGGGTGCTGCTGCTGCCGCCGGTGCTGCTGCTGATCCACGACAAGCCCGAAGACCGCGGGCTGCGGCCGGACGGCGAGGCGGCTCCCGCCGCGAGCACGGCGCCGCCGGCGATCGACGGCCTCACGCAGCAGGAGGCGCTGCGCACGCCGACCTTCTACCTGCTCGCGGCGGGCTGGTTCGGCATGGCGATGCTGGTCACGACATTGCACTTCTACCAGGTATCGATCCTCACCGCGCAGGGCGTGGCGGCCGAGATCGCGGCGCGCGTGTTTCCGGTCTCGGCGCTGGTGCTCGCGCTGACGATGCCGCTGATCGGTCGCATGTTCGATCGCGTGCGCACGCGCTATGTGTTTGCCGCCGGCCTGGTCGTGATGGCCGCGGCGCTGTTCGGCGTCACGCTGGTGAGCGATCTCGCCAGCGCCATCGCCTACGCGGTGCTGTTCGGCCTGAACAATGCCTTCAGCCTGACGATGTTCGGTTACCTGATGCCGCGCTACTTCGGCAGGAAGCACGTGGGATCCCTGCAGGGCACCGGCCAGCTGGTGGCGCTGGTCGGCGCCTCGCTCGGCCCGCTGCCGGTGGGCCTGGCGTTCGATTTTCTCGGCAGCCCGACGCTCGTCCTGCGCCTGCTCGCGCTCTATCCGCTCGCCTGCGCCGTCGCCGCGGCGCTGTACCTGCGCACGCCCACCGGCGTGTCCCATCCCCGGCACCTGGAGTAACCATGGCCCACCTCGACATCGCCTCCGGCGAAGCCCTGTACTACGAATACGATGCGCCCGGCGCCGCCGGCGCCACGTTCGTGTTCGTCAACGCGCTCACCGGCAACACCGGCACCTGGCAGCATGCGGAGATCGGACCGCGGCTTCGCGCCGCGGGCTTCGGCACGCTCGCCTGGAATTTCCGCGGCCAGGCCGAGACGCGCTATGGCGCCGACACCGCGCTCGCGCCGCAACTCGTGGTCGAGGACCTCAGGCGCATCGTCGCGCACCTGAAGCCGCCGCGGCCGATCCTCGTCGGCCTGTCGATCGGCGGGCTGTTCGCCGCGCAGGCGGTGCTCGCCGGCATGCCGGCGGCGGCGCTGGTCCTGCTCAATACACTGCGCAAGCCCGGCGCGCGCCTGGAATGGATCAACCAGGCGACGGTGGCGCTGGCGCGCGCCGGCGGCACGCGGCTGGTGATGGAGGCGAACCTGCCGCAGCTCGTCAACCCGGAGCAGCTCGCGGCGATGCGCTCGGGCGTGTTCGGCGCCGCGCCCTACGTGCCGATGGACCGCGCCGACGGCCTGTATCGGCTGCTCGAAGGCTCGCTCGCCGCCGACTGGAACGTGGCCTGGGAAAAGCTGAAGCTGCCGGTGCTGTCGATGACCGGGCTGCACGACCGCGTGTTCTACGTCGCCGCGGATTACGAGGCGCTGGCGGCGAAGATTGCCGGATTGAAGCGCGTCGATTTTCCCGACGCCGGGCACCTGAT
>JBDTMD010000090.1:0-6815 GCA_039934435.1 Burkholderiales bacterium | reverse complement strand
GCGGCCGGCGCTGCAGCAGATCGGCGCCCGCTTCGGCGCGAACGTCAAGGTGGTGGAAGTGCCGCCGGGGCCGCCGGTGCTCTCGCCCATCGTCGCCGAGATCTACGGGCCCGACGAGGCGGGGCGCATCCGCACCGCGAAGCAGGTGCGCGAGGCGCTCGCCGCCACGCCCGGCATCGTCGGCATCGACGACTCCGTCGAGAATGCGGCGCCGCGCATCCGGCTGGCGGTGGACCAGGGCAAGGCCTCGCTCGCCGGCATCGCGCGGCGCGACGTCGCCGAGGCGATCCGCATCGGGCTCGCCGGCGCGAACGTCACGCCCTTGCACGACGGCCAGTCGAAGTACGAGGTGCCGGTGCGCATCACGCTGCCCGCTGAGCGCCAGGGCGATCTCTCGGAGCTTCTCAAGCTCGCGGTGCGCGCGCCTTCCGGGGCACTGGTGCCGCTCTCGGAGCTGGTCACCCCGATCGGCGATACGCGCGACCGCCCGATCTACCACAAGGATCTCCTGCCGGTGGTCTACGTGGTCGCCGACCAGGCCGGGCGCATCGACAGCCCGCTCTACGGCATGTTCGCCGCGCGCGGCAAGGTGGCCGGCGCCGCGCTTGCCGATGGCGGCGTGCTGGGCGAGTACTTCATCCGCCAGCCCTCCGACCCCTACCGCCAGTACGCGGTGAAGTGGGACGGCGAGTGGCAGGTGACCTACGAAACGTTCCGCGACATGGGCCTCGCCTATGCGGTGGGGCTGATCCTCATCTACCTGCTGGTGGTGGCGCAGTTCAGGTCGTATCTCGTGCCGCTGGTTATCATGGCGCCGATCCCGCTCACCCTGATCGGCGTCATGCCGGGGCACGCGCTGCTCGGCGCCAACTTCACCGCGACGTCGATGATCGGCATGATCGCGCTGGCCGGCATCATCGTGCGCAATTCGATCCTGCTGGTGGATTTCGTCAACCTGAAGGTGGAAGAGGGCGTGGCGCTGGAAGAGGCTGTGATCCAGTCGGCGGCGGCGCGCGCCAAGCCGATCGTACTCACCGGCCTCGCGGCGATGCTCGGCGCGGGCTTCATCCTCGATGACCCGATCTTCAACGGCCTCGCCATCTCGCTTATCTTCGGCATCCTGGTGTCGACCGTGCTCACGCTGGTGGTAATCCCGGTGCTGTATTACGTGGCCGCGCGCGGCAGGTTGAGAGTTCAAGGAGCAGTCACATGAAGACATGGAAGCTCGGCCTGCTGCGTGCCGCGGCGATCGTTGCGGCACTGTTCGGCGCGCTCACGATCCGTTCCGGTGGTTCGGTCCTGTTCGGTGCGCCCGAGGCGGCGCAGGCCGCGGGAAACGCCGTGCCGTTTGTCGTCTGGTTCAATTTCATCGCCGGCTTCACCTACGTTGCGGCGGCAATCGGGTTGTGGCGCGCGCGCCGCTGGGGCGCCTGGGCGGCGATCGGCATCGCGGGGGCAACGGCAGTCGTGTTCGCGCTGTTCGGGATTCACGCCGCCACGGGCGGGGCGTTCGAGATGCGCACCGTGTGGGCCATGACGCTGCGCACGGGGCTGTGGACCGTGATCGCCGTGCTTGCTTTTTTCGCGGCCAGCGCGGCAAGCGCGAAGGATAGCCATGCTCAGTAGGAAGCGTCTGCTCGCAATCGCCGGCGCGCATCTGTCACATCCGCGACGGGCGCAGCGTTGAGGAGCAGGGCGAGGGCCGTGCGTTGCATTGAGGGATCGCCTTGAAGCGCGAACCGGAGGCGCGGCGCATCCCCGCCCACGAGGCCTTCTATCCCGCGGCGGCGCTCTATGCCGCGCTTGCCCTGCCCGCCTCGGTGATCGCGATGACGGGCGGCGCAGGTGCGGTTCCTGCGCTCGCCAATCCGGCAGCGCACGCGCACGAAATGCTGCTCGGGTATGCGCTCGCCGTGGTGGCCGGCAATCAGCTCGGTGTGGCGCGCGGCCGATTCATCGTGGCCTTGCTGCTGCTCTGGACTGCGGCACGGGCTTCGTTCCTGCTCGCGCCCGCAAGCCTGCTTGCCGGCGTCCTCAATGCTGCGTTCGCGGGCGCGCTCGCTTTTCGCGTCGTGCCGCGATTGTTCGGCTCGGCAAAGAAGCTGCGCAATCAGGCGCTGCCCGCGGTGCTGGCGGCGCTGTGCGCCGCCGCTGCGGCCTGGCAGTTCGCGCGCTATGCGAGCGACCCGGGCGTGCCGCGTGCACTCATACTCGCCACGGTGATGCTGTTCGCGCTGCTCATGCTGTTCATGGGCGGGCGCATCCTCGCCGCCGCGGTGGCGGGGCAGCTCCAACGGCAAGGGGAGCGGCTCGATGCGCGCGTGCAGCCGCGCCTGGAAGCGGCGCTGCTCATTGCCGGCGCGATCGCCGCCGGCGCACTTCTCGCGCCGGGATTGCAGGCTGTCGCGGCCACAGCGGCGGCAATGGCGGGTACGGTCGCCGCGCTGCGCCTCGCACGCTGGCGCCTGTGGGCGGTGCGCGGCCGGCCGGATCTCCTTTGCCTGGCCGCGGGCTACGGCTGGCTCGCCGCCGGACTTCTCGCGCTCTCGGTGTCGATCGCCGTGGGCCGGTTCGAAAACGCGGCGCTGCACTTGATCACCATCGGCGCGCTCGGCACGCTGACCTTCAACGTGATGGTCATGTCGTGGCGGCTTAAGGCGCGGCGTGCTCTGGCCGGCCACTCAGCCGTGGTCTTGGGCACCGGCCTGCTCGCGGCGGCCACCGTATTGCGCCTGCTCGGCGCGTTCCACCCGGAGGGCCCATGGCTGCTGGTTGCGGCGGGGTGCTGGAGCAGTGCGTTCGCGTTGCTCATCGCCCTGTTCTGGCGAAACCGGCGGCGGAATTGACAAGCGTCAAGGTTTCGGCAGGCCGCTGGAACGGGTCCGTCCGGCGCCACTCCGTCTCCTCATAGATCCGAAATCTCGTAAGATCAGTAAGCGCGCCTCGACGAGGGGTATCGTGTGGCCATCCTGCACGCAGCATCCGGTGAACTAATAGACGTTCGGCCGCTTGGCGAGAATCTGCGCCGATCGAATTCAACAACCCTGGTCAGGGCAGACCACCTCGAGGTCTTCCGCTTGGTGTTGGCGGCCGGCAAGGCAGCCCCCGATCACAGGGCATCCGGCGCGATCACGATTCAATGCCTGGAAGGCGCGGTGGAACTCGATGCCCACGGACAAACGCAGGTACTCCACGCAGGAACCATGGTGTACCTCGCAGACGCCGAACCGCACGGAGTCAAGGCGCTGGAAGACTCCTCCCTGCTGGTCACGATGCTGTTGCGGCGCGCGTGATTGCGGTCAAGCACAACGCGTCCCAATTTTTTCGCAGGGTCGAAGAATTTGCGCGGCAAATTCACGTGATGACCAGGCGCGCGCTGTGAACGCGATCAACGGCAGCACCCAATCAGGCGCTCATCGGACTCGCAGGGGCAAAGCGACGAAACCACTGGCGGGGTAGGTGGCCTTGGTCGGTGTCCTGTTTCGGCTCGGTTCGATACGGGTTGTCCGGCCGAGCAGTTCCTCCATGGCGACGCGCATCTCCAGTCGGGCCAGGGGCGCGCCCGGGCAGACGTGAATCCCGGCGCCATACAACAAATTGGGCGCTGCATCCCGGTCCGGTCGAAATGCCTTCGGATCCTCAAAGACGCGTTCATCGCGATTGGCGGAAATCCAGATGATCGAAACAGGTTCGCCGGCGCCGATCCTGCGGCCGCCGATTTCCACCGCACGGGTGGTGACGCGTCGGTTGGCCACCAGCGGCCCGTGAATGCGGAGGATTTCCTCGATTGCCGCGGGAAGCACAGATGGCTGCTCGCGAAGTTGCCGCTGCGCTTCCGGATTTTCAGCGAGGAAATGAACCAGGATGCCGACCGCAGCGGCGATCGTGCCGACTTCGCCGGCGGTCGCGTTGCGCAAGATGCTGACGATTTCCTCGTCGCGCAACGGCCGGTTGCGCACCCGCACGCGCAGCAGGCTGGTGGTGAAGTCTTCGCTCGCCGCTGCCCCGGCCTTGCGCCGGACGCGCAACAACTCATTGATGTACCCATCGAATTCACCGGCGATCTGCGTCATGCGCGCGCGATCCTGCGCCTGTGTCGCCGCCTGATTCTTGCGGGTCCAACTGCGCAGCGCCTCGCGCATGTCCGGCGGCCAGCCCAGAAATGCGCACTGGACCTGCAGCGCGAACGATTGGGCATATTCTGCGACAAGCTCCACCTCATCTCGTTCCAGCAGCCCCTGCGTCAGGCTCGCGGCGATCTGCCGGCACGCCGGTTCGAACGCCGCCATGCGCTCGGGCGCAAAGTACGGATCGAGGATGCGCCGGAATTCGGTGTGCTCGGGCGGATCCATCCCGTTCGGCACGGCGCGGCGTCTGGACACCACGTTGCTGAAGGTCGCGGGATCGTGGAGAACGCGGGTGACGTCCGCGTGCCGGAATAGCGACCAGCCCAGAAAGTCGCTGTAAGCGACCGGACAGCGTGCGCGCATGTCATCGTATGCCGTAAGCTGATCTTGCAGGACGGCATCGGCTCTCGGGTCCCAATCCGGTGGCAGCGGATCGTTCATGGTCATCCTCCTACGGCACGCCGTTCAAGAGGAGGAGAAACGCCAATGATTTTCCGAGTTCCGATATCAGCGCGGGGCGTCGGCGGTGCCTCCGCGGCGCCACAAATCCCGATAGGCCAGCCCCAGGCCCCAGCACAGCGGCAGCGCGCCGCCGAAGATGAAGACCAGATCGCCGGGCGTGCGCATCCATTCCAGCAGCCTGGGCAGCGGGCTGCCCGTATGGGCGACTGAGCGCGCATGCCAGTAGCCGTTCTCGACGACGTCCCACACCTGCAGCAGCCCGTTCGGCAGGAGACTCATCAGCACCATCATCGCGAGGCCGATGTTGAGTCCCCAGAAGGCGATCTTCAGGCACTGCTCGATCCGCGGCCACAGCGCCTCGGCGGTGATCTCGCGCAACACGTACGCCATCAGACCCACGCCGAGCATGCCGAAAACGCCGGCGAACGCGGCGTGGCCGTGGTTGACGGTCAGGGTGGTGCCGGCCTCGTAGTAGCTCACGATCGGCATGTTGATGAGGAAGCCGAAGACGCCGGCGCCCAGGAAGTTCCAGAAGCCGACCGCCATCAGGAAGAGGAAGGTCCAGCGGTGGCGGAAAGCGCTCGGCCCGCCCTCGCCGCGCGTCACCCTGTAGAAGTCCCACGCGTCGAGCGTGAGCAGCGCGAGCGGCACCACCTCAAGGGCCGAGAACGTGGCCCCGAGCGCCATGGCGAACGGCGTCTGGCCGGTGAAGTACCAGTGATGCGCGGTGCCGATCAGCCTGCGCCGGCGAGATTCGCGTCGCACCCGCCGCGACGGGACTGGGCACTGCGGGTGGCGGGACACCGTGCCAGCCGAGGTAATCGAACTTGCCGAACGCCAGCAGCACGATGCCGATACCTCCCAGCAGGAACAACAGGCTGATCGCGCTCCAGAGCACCGTCGCGCCGGTTGGATGATTGCCGACCAGGGGGTCATAGGGAAAGTTGTTGGTGTAGGAGTGGCGGGTGCCGGGGCGCTCGGCGGCCGCGGCCCAGGCCGTCCAGACAAAGAACGCCGTGAGCTCCCGCAGCTCCTTCGGGTCGGACACCGACCCCTTGGCGAGCCCTCCGTTCCTGGCCGGATCGAGGAAGTAGTCGGTCCAGTAGGCGACCTGCGAATCGAAAGCCGCCTTGCCCTCGGGTAAGAGCGTCAGCGTGCCGCTGGCGGGGTCGTAGCGATTGGCCTTGAACTTCGCGGCAACCTCGCCGTCCACGGTACCCCGCTGGCGGCTGTCCAGTTCGTCGTACGCGGAGCCGAAGCGCTCGCGCGCGGTCCGTTCGGCGTCGAACAGCGCAAGATTGTGCAGCGTCTGCGCCGAGAAATCCGGGCCGAGCATGCCGCCGTGGCCCCAGATCGTGCCGTTGTTCATCAGCCCGTACTTGAGGAACACCGCCTGGCCGGAGGAGACCTCGTCGGCGGTGTAGACGATCTCTGCGCCGGACGTAATTGCTTTTGCGGGAATCGGCGGCGCGTTGTGGTAGGCCTTGACCGACATCAGGATGAGGGACGCGAAACCCACCACCATCACAAGGATCACGGATCGGCCCCACCAGGGGGACAATGACTCCGTTGATTGGGGGGTTGCTATCGTCATCGCGCCTTCGCCCACAAAAAGATTGTGGCACGATCGTCACCAGGTCTGACCCCCGACCTGTTGCGAACCTGCCCCGGGCCCGGAGGTCGATGCTCCATGGAGGCAGGCGGCAAGACGTCCATGGCGTACGCGTCGGCCGTCGTTTTGGCGATCGCCGCGAGCGCGACTCCCTTAAAATCGATGCGCAGGCGCAGCGTGCGAGTTCGATCATGACCCACAGCGCCGATCCACCTGCCCAAAACGCAGCTCATGGGCCTGCCCTCAGACAGCCCAACGGAGGCAGCGCAGGATTGATTCTCCTTGAAAAAGCGAGGTTGCCCGGTTCGACGGTTGGTATGAAGCAATCGTAAGCGTGCGCCCACAATCGGGACGAACGAAGGTCATGGATGGGTCGATGCCCTGCGCACGATCCATAGCGCCGGAGCGACGGTCAATGCCAGCCCCGCCGCTGCAAGCCCGGCGAGGCCGAGGGCCGCCAGAGCGACGCCGCCCAGCGAAACCAGCACGGCGCTGAGAAGACCGGTGAGCAGGTCGGTGAAGCCGAGGATCTTTCCTCGTTCGGCTGGAGCCGTCTTGTCGGCCAGTTCGGCTGTGGCAGCGACGTAGGAGAAGTTCCAACCCAGGCCGATCGC
>JBDTMD010000089.1:0-6820 GCA_039934435.1 Burkholderiales bacterium | reverse complement strand
GATGCAGCACGACCTGTTCCACGTCTACACCGTCGACCAGCACATCCTGATGGTGGTGCGCAATCTGCGCCGCTTCACCATGCCGGAGTTCGCCCACGAATTCCCCCTGTGCAGCCGGCTGATGAACGGCTTCGAGCGGCGCTGGCTGCTCTATGTCGCAGCGCTGTACCACGACATCGCCAAGGGACGTGGCGGCGACCATTCGGAGCTCGGCATGCACGACGTGCGCGCCTTCTGCCGTCGGCACGGACTGTCGCGCGAGGACACGGCGTTGGTCTCTTTCCTCGTCGAGCACCACCTGAGCCTGTCCGGGACCGCGCAAAAACAGGACGTGCACGATCCCGAGGTGGTGCGCGCGTTCGCCGAACTGGTCGGCAGCGAGCGGCGGCTGGCGGCGCTGTACCTGCTCACGGTCGCCGATGTGCGGGGCACCAGCCCGAAGGTCTGGAACGCCTGGAAGGCGAAGCTGCTCGAGGACCTGTTTCACGCCGCGCGCCGCGTGCTCGCCGGCGACGCGCCGGCGCTGGACGCGGCGCTCGCCGAAAAGCAGGAGGAAGCCGCGCGGCTGCTGCGGCTTTACGCGCTGTCCGACGACGTCAAGACGCGGTTCTGGGCGCAGCTCGATACGCCGTACTTTCTGCGCCACGACGCCCAGGAAATTGCCTGGCAGACGCGCAACCTGCATTACCGCGTGGATGCCGCAACTCCCGTAGTCAAGGCACGGCTGGCGCCGATCGGCGAAGGGCTGCAGGTCATGATCTACATGCCCGACCGCGAATCGCTGTTTGCCCGCATCTGCGGCTATTTCGAGCGCGCCGGTTTCAACATCGCGGAGGCCAAGATCCACACCACGCGGCACGGCTACGCCCTGGATACCTTTCTGGTGATGGGCCAGGGTCCGGGCGCGCACTATCGCGACATGCTGCTGCAGATCGAGACCGAACTGGCGGTCGAGGTTGATTCGCGCGAACCGCTGCCGCCGCCGCGGGGCGGGCGCCTGTCGCGGCGCGCGCGGCATTTCCCGGTGTCGCCGGGCGTCGACCTGCGGCCCGATGAGCGCGGCGCCTACCAGGTGCTGTCGATCGTCGCCAGCGACCGGCCGGGTCTGCTCTACGGGTTGGCGCGCACGCTTGCCCAGCACGGCGTGAGCGTGCATACGGCAAAGATCATCACCCTGGGCGATCGCGCCGAGGACGTGTTCCTCGTTTCGGGCGAGGCACTGGCGCGGCCGCGCCAGGTGCTGCAGCTCGAGCAGCAGCTGCTGCGCGAGCTGGGCGGGGACAGACCTGGGGACAGACCTTAAGGTCTGTCCCCAAGGCGTCAATCCTCGGGCGGCAGATCCGCACCGGGAAACAGCGCTTCGTTGAAGCCGAAGTTTCGCAGGTCGCGGATGCGCATCGGATAGAGGACACCGTCGAGGTGGTCGCACTCGTGCTGCACGACGCGGGCATGAAACCCTTCGACAACGCGCTCGAAGCGTTGCCCCTGCTCGTCGAAGCCGGCATAGCGCAGGTGCCGGAAGCGAGGCACCATGCCGCGCATGCCGGGCACCGACAGGCAACCTTCCCAGTCCTCTTCCTGGTCGGTGGCGAGCGGCTCGATCACCGGATTGATGAGCACGGTATCGGGCACCTCCTCCACGTGCGGATAGCGCGGATTGGCGTGCACGCCGAAGATCACGACGCGCAACAGGACCGCGATCTGCGGCGCCGCCAGGCCCGCGCCGTTCAGATGTGCCATGGTGTCGCGCATGTCGGCGAGCAGCGCGGCGAGCTCGGGCGTGCCGAACTGCGCCACCGGCTGCGATTTTTGCAGCAGGCGCGGGTCGCCCATGCGCAGCACCTCCCGGATCACGCGCCGACCAGCTGTTCGATGATGCGGCGCACGCGCCCCATGGCTTCGTTCAGCACCGCCTCGATGCGCTCCATGGGAATGGCGTGCGCGCTGTCGCCGCGCCCGGCGGCGTAATTCGCGCTTACCGCGATGGCGGCGTACTCGAGGTCGAGCTCGCGCGCCAGCGCCGCTTCGGGCATGCCGGTCATGCCGACCATGTCGGCGCCGTCGCGCTCGAGGCGGTTGATTTCGGCGGCGCTTTCCAGCCTCGGGCCCTGTGTAGCGGCGTAGGTCCCACCGTCGAGCACATGCTCGCCGCAGGTCTGCGCCGCGGCCAGGATGCGCTTGCGCAGCGACGGCGTGTAGGGTTCCGTGAAATCGATGTGCGTGACCGGCGCCCCGGCGCCTTCGAAATAAGTGGCCTTGCGTCCCCAGGTGTAGTCGATGATCTGGTCGGGGACCAGCAAGGCGCCCGGCGCAACGTCGCGCCGGATTCCGCCCACCGAGGCCACCGAGACGACGCCCGAGACTTTCTCCTCCTTCAGCGCCCACAGGTTGGCGCGATAGTTCACCTCGTGCGGCGCGACCGTGTGGCCGTAGCCGTGACGCGCCAGGAACACCAGGCCCTGGCCGCGGATTCTGCCGAACGTCAGCGCCCCCGAGGGCTCGCCGTACGGCGTACGCACCACTTTGCGGTGCGTGACCTCGAGGCTGGCGAGCTGCGACAGCCCGCTGCCGCCGATGACCGCGAGCGTCATGCGCCCCTCATCGCGCGGATCTCCGGCAGGTTGCGCCAGAACCCCTTGGCATCCATGCCGCAGCCGAAAACGAAGCGGTCGGGAATGGGCAAGCCGACGAAATCGGCGCTGATCGGCTTGGGCGCGGCGAGCGTCTTTTCCACCAGCACCGCGCACAGGACCTGGCGCGCGCCGAGCGCCAGCAGCAGGTCGCGGATCGCCGCCAGCGTGTGCCCGCCGTCCAGGATGTCGTCCAGCACGAGCACCGCGCGCCCGCGCACGCCCTCAGGCGGCGACACGCGCCAGTCGATGCCGCCGCCCGCGATCGCCACTCCGTAGCGCGTGGCGTGCACGTAGTCGAGGTCGAGCGGAAAGCGCAACTGTGGCAGCAACTGCCCCGCAAACACCACCGCGCCGCCCATCACGACCAGCACCATCGGGTAGGCGTCGCGCAGGCGTGCGTCGATCTCTCTGGCGAGCCGGGCAATCGCGTCCCGGATCTCCTGCTCGCCGCAAACGGGATCGGAGTTTTCGAGAAAGGCCCAGGCGCGGCCGAGGTCAGGCACGGGAACGATCAGCTAGATAACGCGTGAAGCCCGCGCCGACTTCGGCGTGCTTCAATCCGAGCTCGACGCTCGCCTGCAGGTAACCCAGCTTGGAGCCGCAGTCGTAGCGGCGGCCGGTGAAGCGGTAGGCCATTACACGCTCTTCATGCAACAGCGCCGCAATGCCGTCGGTCAGCTGGATTTCTCCGCCGCTGCCGGGTTGCACCGCCGCCAGCAGGTCGAAGATGCGGGGCGTGAGCACGTAGCGCCCGACCACGGCCAGGGTCGAGGGCGCGTTTTCGGGTTTTGGTTTCTCCACCATGGTGCGGATCGCGCTGAGTTCCGCGTCGGCACGCTCCGTGCTCACGATGCCGTAGCTCGCGGTCTGTTCGCGCGCCACTTCCATCACGCCGAGGATCGAGCAGCCCTCGGCTGCGAAGCGCTGCGCCATCTGCGCGGTGACGGACGGCTGCGCGTCGATGAGGTCGTCGGCCAGCAGCACGGCGAACGGCTCGTTGCCGACAACCGGCTGCGCACACAGCACCGCGTGGCCCAGGCCGAGCGGCTCGGGCTGGCGCGTGTAGATGCAGCGGCAGCCGGGCGGCAGGACGCCCTGCACCACCTCCAGCAAGGCGCGCTTGCCTTTCGCCTCCAGGTCGGACTCGATCTCGTGGGCCTTGTCGAAATGGTCCTCGATGGCGCGCTTGTTGCGGCCGGTGATGAAGATCATGTCGGTGATGCCGGCCGCCGCCGCCTCCTCCACCGCGTACTGGATCAGCGGCTTGTCGACGATCGGCAGCATCTCTTTGGGGCTCGCCTTGGTGGCGGGCAGGAAGCGGCTGCCGAAGCCGGCGACCGGGAATACGGCTTTGCGAAGGCGTTGCGCCATGGGCGGTCAGAGTTTGTCCAGCGTGTGTTTCAGGCCTTTTTCGTCCAGCACCGTGACGCCAAGCTCCTGCGCCTTCTCGAGCTTGCTGCCGGCCTCCTCGCCGGCGACGACGTAGTCGGTGCTCTTCGACACCGAAGCCGCGACTTTATGCCCCCTGGACTCTATCAGCGATTTGGCCTCGTCGCGCGTGAGTCCGGGCAGCGTGCCCGTGAGCACGAAGGTCCTTGCCCGGCGCGCCGGCGCGCTGCGCGCTGCGGCGCGCACGCGCACGCCGGCCGGGGGCGCGATCAGGCGCTCGATGACTTCGCGGTTGTGCCCTTCCTCGAGGAATTGCCGCACGCTTGCCATGATCTCAGGCCCGACGCCTTCGAGGGGCACCGGCAGCGCAGCTTCGCCGCGGCGCTTGAGCCGCGCGTTGTCCTTGCGCGCGGTATCCTTGTCGCGGGCGATGCGCTCCCAGTCTGCCTGCAGGATCTCCTGCAGGCTGCCGAAGTGCCGCGCCAGGATCTTGGCAACTTCCTCGCCGACGCCGGGGATGCCCAGAGCGAAGACGAAGCGTGGCAGCGTGGCGTCGCGCGAACGCTCGATGCTGGCGAGCACGTTCTGCGCGGACTTCTCGCCCATGCGCTCGAGTCCCGCCAGGAGGTCGGCATCCAGCGTGTACAGATCCGCGGGGCTTGCCACCATTTCCAGCTCGATCAGCTGCTCGGCGAGCTTGTCGCCCAGGCCTTCGATGTCCATTGCGCGGCGGCCCTTGAAATGCAGCAGTGCCTGGATGCGCTGCGCCCGGCAGAACAGCCCGCCGGTGCAGCGCGTCGCCGCTTCGCCGGGCAGGCGTGCCGCCGCCGAGCCGCACACCGGGCAGCGCTCCGGCATGTGGAATTCGTACGCCACCGGCGGGCGCTGCTCGAGCCTAACGCTCACCACTTCAGGGATGACGTCGCCCGCGCGGCGCACGATCACCGTGTCGCCAACACGCACGTCCTTGCGCCGCAGCTCGTCCTCGTTGTGCAGCGTCGCATTGGTGACGGTGACGCCGCCGACGAACACCGGCTTGAGGCGCGCCACCGGCGTCAGCACGCCGGTGCGCCCGACCTGCACATCGATGCCGAGCACCTCGGTCTCCTGCTCCTCGGCCGCGTACTTGTGCGCCAGGGCGAAGCGCGGAGCGCGTGCCACGTAGCCGAGGCGCTCCTGCCAGTCGAGGCGATCGACCTTGTAGACCACACCGTCGATCGCGAACGGCAGCCCGGCGCGCTTCGCGCCGAGTTTCGCGTAGTAGTCCAGCACGCCGTCCGCGCCGCGCACCACCGCGCGATCCTTGACCACCGGGAATCCCAGTGCCGCCAACTGCTCGAGGATCTCACCCTGCGTGCGCCAGCGCGCGGCGCTTGCCACGCCCACGCCGTAGGCGAAGAAGCGCAACGCGCGCTGCGCCGTGATGCGCGAATCCAGCTGCCGCAGGCTGCCGGCAGCGGCATTGCGCGGATTGACGAACTCCTTGTGACCGGCGGCGCGCTGGCGCGCGTTCAATGCGTCGAAATCGCGCTTGAACATGAGCACCTCGCCGCGGACCTCGAAGTCGTGGGTGTCCGCGGCCTGCGCCAGGCGCAGCGGGATGGCGCCGACGGTGCGCAGGTTGGGCGTCACGTCCTCGCCGTTGGTGCCGTCGCCGCGCGTCGCGCCCTGCACGAAGACGCCGTCGCGGTACGCGAGGCTCACGGCGAGGCCATCGAACTTCGGCTCGACGGCATAGTCGACCTGCTCGACCTCCAGCGCCTCGCGCACGCGACGATCGAAAGCGCGCACGTCGTCCACCGAGAACGCGTTCGCCAGCGACCGCATAGGCGTGCGGTGCCGCACCTGCGCGAATGCCGCGAGCGGCGCTGCGCCGACGCGCTGCGTCGGCGAGTCCGTCGCCCCGAGCTCGGGATGCTCGGCCTCCAGGCGCTGCAGTTCCGCGAACCGGCGGTCGTACTCGGCGTCGGCAATCTCGGGCGCGTCTTCCACGTAATAAAGGCGATTGTGGTGCTCGAGATCGCGGCGCAACGCCGCGGCGCGCTGGCGCAGGGAAGCCGGCACCGCCATGCCTCAGGAAAACAGGCGCAGCGCCGCCGGGCTGCCGGGCGCGATGCCGCGCGCCTCGAGCGTGCCGCGCACCGCGTCGAGCTGCGCGCCAATCGTGGCGAGCGCTCGCTCGTCCAGAGGCCTGGCGTTGTCGTCGACGATCATGCCGCCCAGGGTCGCGGACAGGTCCCGCGCGTAGACCACCATCGCGTCGTAGGCGCGCCGCACCTCGGGCGAATGCGGCACGTCGATCGACAGGACATAGCCGCCATCGTCGCGCCGCGCGATGCCAAAGGCGCCCGGCGCCTGCGGCGGCGCTTCGGACGCGAATGCGGCACCCGGCTGCGGCACCACGTGCAGGACGACCTGGATGTCCGAGTCCGCGCACAGGGCGTCGAGCTCGCGCGCCGACTCGATCGCCTGCCTGATTTCGGGCGCGGTCACGCTGGCGCCGATCTGCGCCGCCAGAGTGTCAGCCGCAGCGCGGAATTCGATCAGCTCGGCTTCAGCCACCGGGCCGGCACGGCTCGCCAGCTGCAGCGCAGCACGTACCGCGGCGCAGCTGCCCGCCGCGGCCAGCGGCCGCCAGGTGGCCCGGTCCGGGCTGGCCGCCAGCAAGGCGCGGCCGGCGAAGCGGTGCTCGAATGGCGCCCAGTGCGCCGCCACTTCGGCGGCCGATGTCTGCTGGCGCAGCTGCAGGTCGATGACGTAATCCAGGCGGGCGTCGGGCAGCGCCGCCGCTTCCGTCG
>JBDTMD010000088.1:0-6835 GCA_039934435.1 Burkholderiales bacterium | reverse complement strand
GAAACCACGCTCGCACAGGAGGTCGATCTAGCGCGCACTTATCTGGACGTGCTGCAGGTGCGCATGGGCGAGCGGCTCAAGGTCCGCTTCGAAGTTCCGGCGGAGTTCGCCGGGCTGGCGTTTCCGCCGCTCGCGCTCTCGACGCTTACCGAGAACGCCATCAAGCACGGCCTCAATCCGCTGCCCGAGGGCGGCGCGATCGAGATCCAGGCGCGTCGCGAAGGCGGCCGCCTCAAGGTGGGCGTCGCCGACACGGGCGCCGGGCTGCGGGCGAGCGGCGGTCCGGGCGCCGGGATCGCCAACCTGCGCGCGCGGCTGGCGGCGCTGTACGGCGGCGACGACGGCCTGACGCTGGAGGCGAACGTGCCGCGTGGCATCCGAGCCACGATAACCGTGCCCATTCGAGCTGCGCGTATCGGGCAGGCGTGATGGCCATCGTGGCGACGGCGAAGGCAGGGCGGTTCTGGGCAGTGCGCGCCGCCTACGGCCTCGGTCTGGGCGCGATCGTGGCGGTGCTCGAGTTCGTCCAATACGCCCCCCTCATGGGCGAGGGCAGTGTGAGCGGACTGTTCGGACTGGTATTGCTGCTGCCAGCCTGGTGCGGGGAGTTCGTCATGCTGTCTTTGGCGGTGGGATATGCCGAGGTCCGCGCGCAGCCCCGCGAGCCCTCAGCGACCGCGCTCGCGCTCGCAGTCGTGCTGGGCGCATTCGCGAGTGCGCCGGTCTGGTATTCGGTGCTGGACGTCGTGCTGCGCGATCTGCTCGGCGTAGGCCTGTTCATCGACCACGTGGGACAGCCGGTCACGTGGGCGGGCTGGGTTCTCTACCACGCCTGGATGATGATCTTCTTCGGCGGACTGGCCGTGGCAGTGGAAGCGTCCCGGCGCCGGCACGCGCGCATGCTGGCGGCGCTGCGCGCCGCCGAGCTGCAGCGCGCGGGCGCGCAGCGGCGGCAGGCGCAGCTCAGCCTCGGGTCCCTGCAGGCGCGCATCGACCCGGAATTCGTGTTCCAGATGCTGTCCAGGCTCGAACGACTCTACGAGGCCGATCCCCCAGGCGCCGACCGCCTGCTGGACGAGCTCATCGTTTTCCTGCGCCGGGCGCTCGCCGATATGCAAGCCGCCCCACTGCGGGCGGCGTAACCTATCGTTCAACCCGCGGCGACGATCCGCTTGGGAGGAAACATGAGGAAATTGAAGCTGAATCGCAGACTGCTGCTGCTCGCCGGCCTCGGCGGGCTTGCCGCCCAACTCGGCGCTTCCGGCGCCGCGGCGCAGGACCCCGCCCGGGTGATGCCGCGGACCTACCGAGTCGTCCTCGAGAACGACAAGGTGCGCGTACTCGAATTCGTCGGCCGACCCGGCATGGGCATCTGCGGCGAGGGCATGCACTCGCACCCCGAGCGCCTGAGCATCGTCATGAACGGCTACCAGGCCCGGACTACCAGGCCGGGCACTCCCGACCGGGTGCAGGAGCGCAAGGACGGCGACGTATTCTGGCGAGAGGCCGAGACGCACAAGGTCGAGAACATCGGCAAGACGAATTCCCGCGTGCTGATGGTCGAATTGAAGGCGCCGGCCGCGGGAAAGTGCTAGCTCGGCGCACATGATGCGCGCTCCGACCGCGATCCTCGCCGAAGACGAGCCGGTACTGCGCACGCAGTTGCAGGATCTGCTCGGCGATGTCTGGCCCGAACTGCAGATCGTCGCCATCGCCCAGGACGGAGTGCAGGCGATCGAGGCACTCGAGCAGCACGCGCCCGACCTGCTGTTTCTCGACATCGAGATGCCCGGGCTCACAGGCCTGGACGTCGCGCGCCGGGCGAGCAATCGGGTCCACGTCGTATTCGTGACCGCGTACCAGCAGCATGCCGTGGCGGCATTCGAGGAAGGCGCAGTGGACTACGTCATGAAGCCCTTGAGCGCCGAGCGACTGGCCACCGCCTGCGATCGCGCCAAGAGCCGCCTGAGCGCGACGCCCGCGAATCTGGAGAATCTGCTGCGCGCGCTTGCCGGGATGTCCCCGCAGAAGCCCTACCTGCGCTGGATCAACGCGTCCATGGGAACCGACGTGAAGTTGATCACGGTGGACGAAGTGCGCTACTTCCAGTCGGACACGAAGTACACGCGCGTGGTCACGGCGGGCGCAGAGTCCCTGATCCGCAAGTCGCTCAAGGAGCTGGTCGAGGAGCTGGATCCAGCGCTGTTCTGGCAGATCCACCGCTCGACCATCGTGAACGTCGGCGCCATTGCCGGCGTGTCGCGCGACTTTGGCGGCCACTTGGTGGTCAGGCTCAAGGACCGCAAGGAAACCCTGGCGGTCAGCGAGCCCTTCGCGCACTTGTTCCGGCAGATGTAGCTGGCCGCTAGTCCAGCACCTCGCGCAGCTTGGCCACCGGAACGCGCGGCGACACGCCGGCGCGCTCGTCCTGCAGCAGCATCGGCGTGCGCGAGTCGCGATCGCTCCAGCCGCGCTTCATCGCCTCCTCGAACTGCCCGAACGTGCAGGTGGTCAGCTGCATCGGCACGCCGACCTCGTGCGCCAGCGCCAGCGCCAGCGCCAGGTCCTTGTGCGCGAGCTTGAGCGCGAACGCCGGCGGATCGAAAGCCCCCGGCAGGTACTGCTCGGCGAGCCGGTCGAAGGTGCGCTTTCTGCCCGTGGCGCCGTGGCGCAGCGCCCGGAACAGGGCGAGCGGCTCGACCCCCGCCTTCACACCGAGCGTGAAGATCTCGGCGAGCGCGGTCTGCACGGTAAAGCTGGCGGCATTGTGCGCGAGCTTGGCCACCGACCCGGCGCCGATCGTTCCGACGTAGCAGGGCTGGTCGCCGACCGCGCGCAGCAGCGCCTCGTGGCGCTCGTCGACCGCCTGCTCGCCGCCCACCCAGAGCGCGAGCTTGCCGCTTTTCGCCCCCGTCGGCCCGCCGCTTACCGGCGCATCGAGCAGGCTCACGCCCAGCGCCTTCATCTGCGCGTGCACGCGGCGCACGCAGTCGGGCGAATTTGTGGTGAGGTCGAACCATGCCGAGCCTTTATGCATCGCCTTGCCGAGGGCCGGCGCGAGCGCCTCGACCTCTTTGGGTCCCGGAAGCGAGGTGAACACGACTTCGGCGTCCGCCACCGCCTGCGCTGGCGATTCGGCCCAGGCGGCGCCGGCGACGTCGATTTTGCGCAGGTCGTGCACCTTGAGCGCGTGGCCGGCGCGCGCCAGGTTGGCGGCGATCGGACCGCCCATCAATCCCAGGCCGATGAAGCCGATTTTCATGCGCCGCGCTCCTCGAAGGGGGAGGACTTAAAAAAACTCTACCACTGTACCGGTGCGAATCGGACTAGCATCTTTTCGGTGCCGAACATACCTCCTGTCGAGAGTCCGCCCGACCACGCGCCGCTGCCAGCCATGCCGGAGTATTACGCGGATGGCGAGGAAAAGCGGCGCTTCACGCGACGCATGTTCGACTCGAGCGCACCCGACTACGACCGCGTTGACCATTTGTTTGCCTTCGGCATGGGAACGCGGTACCGGCGCGAGGCGCTGCTACGCGGCGGCCTCGCGCCGGGCATGCGCATGCTCGATGTCGCGGTGGGAACCGGGCTCGTCGCGCGCGAGGCCCTGGCGATCGTCGGCGCGGCGGGCAGCGTCATCGGCGTCGATCCGAGCGCCGGGATGCTCGCGCAATCGGAGGCGCACGGGCTGACGCTCGCGCGCGGCCGCGCCGAAGCGCTGCCGTTTGCGAGCCAATCCTTCGATTTCCTGTGTCTGGGCTATGCCCTGCGCCACCTGGCCGATATGGAGATCGTGTTTCGCGAGTTCCGGCGCGTGCTCGCGCCCGGCGGCCGCCTGCTGGTGCTCGAGATCACGCGGCCCGAAGGGCGCGTGGCGGCGGCGGTGCTGAAGGCCTACCTGCACGGCTTGCTGCCGGCGCTGGCGCGCATCGTCGCGCGCAGCAGGGACACGCCCACGCTGTATCGCTACTACTGGGACACCATCGCGGCCTGCGCGCCGCCTGCTGCCATTCAGGCGACGATCGTCGCGGCCGGATTTGCGAAGGTGGCGCGCGGCGTGCGGCTCGGCATCTTCTCGGAGTACTCGGCGCGCGCCGGCTAGGCATGGGCTACAAGAAGATCGGCGACTACGGCGTCATCGGCAACGGCAGCACCCTCGCGCTCATCGGGCGCGACGGCGCGCTCGACTGGATGTGCCTGCCGTACATGGATTCACCGTCGGTGTTCGCGGCGCTGCTCGACGACGAGAAAGGCGGGCGCTTCTCGATCCGCCCCACGACCCCGTACGACTCCGCGCAGACCTACCTGCAGCACACGAACATCCTCGAGACGCGTTTTCGCACGGGCACCGGCGAGCTCGAGCTGACCGATTGCATGGTCGCCGATGGCCGCGAGCGGCCCGATCCGCTGCTGCTCCTGCGCCGGGTGGTCGCGGTGCGCGGCGCCGTGCGTGTGGAAGTGGAATGCGCGCCGCGTTTCGATTACGCGCGCCGGGCGCCCGAGCGCGAGAGCGCTGGCAAGCGCGTGGTGTTTCGCGCCGGCGGCGAGCAACTCGCGCTCGTCACCAGCCGCGCGCTTGACTGGGAGGGGGAACGCGCGCGCCTCGAGCTCGCCGCGGGCAATGTGGTGTGGTTCGCGATGAGCTACGGCGGGGCCTCGCTGCCGCAGGACGACGCGGCGTGCACGCGGCTCCTGGAAAGCACGCGCGGCTACTGGCGCGACTGGCTTCTGAAAAGCGAGACCTGGCGCGCGCGGCGCGAGAGCGCGTGGCAGGAGCCGCTCGATCGCGCCGCACTGGTGCTGAAGCTGCTGCAGCTGGAAAAAACCGGCGCCATCGCCGCCGCCGGCACGACGTCGCTGCCGGCGATCATCGGCGGCGAGCGCAACTGGGATTACCGCCTGAGCTGGATCCGCGACACCAGCATGACGCTGTCGGCGCTGTTCGAGCTGGGACATGTCGGCGAGACCGAGCACTACCTCGCCTGGCTGGCACAGGTCATGCGCCGCGGCGCGCTGTCGATCGTCTACCGGCTGCAGGCGCCCGAGCCGCCGGGCGACGAGACCGAGCTCGCGCACCTTTCCGGCTACAAGGACTCGCGGCCGGTGCGCATCGGCCAGTACGTGGTGCACCAGCGCCAGCATGACATCTACGGTGAGCTGTTCGACGCGCTGTTCGCCGTGTCGCGGCTCGTTGGCAAGATCCGCTTCGAGGACTGGGCGGTGCTGCGGCCGCTCGTCGACGAGGTGATGCGCGTCTGGCGCGAGCCCGACGATGGCATCTGGGAGGCGCGCATCGGTGCGCGCCACTACGTGCACTCGAAGCTCATGTGCTGGGTGGCGCTCGACCGTGCGATCAAGATCGCGGGGCACTACGGCTTCCCGGGCGACATCGCGCGCTGGTCCGCGGAGCGCGATGCGATCCGCGCCGACATCCTCGCGCGCGGCTACAACGAAAAGCGCGGCGCGTTCACCCAGCACTACGAGACCGAGGCAGTGGACGCAGCGCTGCTCCTCATTCCGCTCATGGGGTTCCTGCCGTGCTCCGACCCGCGCGTGGCGGGCACCATCGCGGTGATCGAGCGCGAGCTCCTGCGCGAGCGCGCTGTGCTGCGCTACGAGGTCGAGGACGGGCTCGAGGGCCAGGAGCAGGGTTTCATGATCTGCCTGTTCTGGTACCTGCACTGCCTGATCCTGCAAGGGCGCCTCGACGAGGCCGAGGAGTACCTGCGCGACGCCGGGCGCTATACCAACCACCTGGGCCTGTTCGGCGAGCAGTACGAGCCGCGCTACCAGGAGATCACCGGCAACTTTCCCCAGGCGTACTCGCATATCGGCTACGCCACTACCGTGCTGCGCTACCTCGAGGCGCGGCGGCCCCGCATGCCGGCGACGCCGATCGGCCCGGCGCGCAAGCTCACGCTGCTGTTCGGCGGCGCGGTGCTGAACGACGGCCTGCCGGTGGCGGCGCCGGCCGCCGAGCGCCCGGCGCGGGCGATGAAGCGCGCCATGAATGTCGTGCGCGGTCAGTTCTACGACGGGCACGCGCAGAAAGTCGACTACGCCGCGATCCGCGGGAGCGAGGCGTACGAAGCGTTCCGCGGCCTGGCGGCGCGCCTTGCGGATTTCGATCCGGCGGGCCTGGCGACGGACGCCGAGCGCATAGCGTTCTGGACCAATGTCTTCAACACGCTGGTGATCCAGGGCGTGGTCGAACTCGGCATCGACGCCTCGGTGAAAGAGGTGCCGTTTTTCTTCGAATGCATCCGCTACCGCATCGGCGGCGAGGTTTACAGTGCGGCGGATATCGAGCACGGCATCCTGCGCGGCAATGCGGTACCGCCGTACCGGCTGCGCCGCCGCCTGGCGCGCGGTGACGCGCGCGCGCGCTGCATGGTGCGAAACGTCGATCCGCGCATCCACTTCGCGCTGGTCTGCGCCAGCCGCACCTGCCCGCCGATCGAGGCCTACGATGCCGAGCGGCTCGAGCAGCAGCTCGACGCGGCGGCGCGCACCTTCATCAACGCGACGAGCGCGCTCGAGGGCGAAACGCTGCGGGTGTCCGAGATCTTCCGCTGGTATCGCCGGGACTTCGGCGCGGCGCCGGCGGCGGTGGCGCAAGTCGTGGCGCGCCATCTTTACGACCGCGATCTCGCGGCGCGCCTCGAGCGCGATGCAAGCCGCATGCGCCTCGTCTACGCGCCGTACGACTGGCGGCTGAATCGCTAGCGTCGCGGCCGCAATGGGTTAGGCTTATGCGTGGGGGCAGTGAGGGGGTAACTGACAATGGAGGTCACATGAAGAACGGTCCGCAGATTGTCAGCACGGTTTTGATTGG
>JBDTMD010000087.1:0-6836 GCA_039934435.1 Burkholderiales bacterium | reverse complement strand
GCGGCGACGAGCAGAAGGTGTCCGATGTGCTGCACAAGCTGATGGCCGAGGATCCGTGCCTGAAGATCGAGCACAACGCGCAGGCCAACGAAACGGTGATGCGCGGCCTGGGCGACGTGCACCTCAAGACCACGCTGGAGAAGATCGCGACGCAGTACAAGCTCGAGCTCGACACGCGCCCGCCCTCGATCCCGTACCGCGAGACCATCGGCGCGCGCGCCGAGGGCCACAGCCGGCACAAGAAGCAGACCGGCGGCGCCGGCCAGTTCGGCGAGGTGTACCTCAAGGTCGAGCCGCTGCCGCGCGGCACCGGCTTCGAGTTCGTCGACAGCGTCAAGGGCGGCGCGATTCCCAACCAGTTCATTCCGTCGGTCGAGAAAGGCGTGCGCGCGGTGCTGCAGAGCGGCTACGTCGCCGGCTACCCGATCCAGGACCTGCGCGTCATCGTCTACGACGGCAAGAGCCACCCGGTGGATTCCAAGGACGTGGCCTTCATGTCGGCGGGCCGCAAGGCGTTCCTCGACGCGCTGGGCAAGGCGCGGCCGATCGTGCTCGAGCCGATTGTCAGCGTGCAAATCGTCGCCCCCGAGCAGAAGATGGGCGACATCGCCGGCGAGCTCTCGGGCCACCGCGGTCAGATCAAGGGTTCGGACGCGCCGCGCCCAGGCACCGTGCAGATCACGGCGCAGGCGCCGCTGTCCGAAATGGAGCAGTTCCCGGCGCGCCTGAAGTCGATCACCGCCGGCCACGGCTCCTACACGCTGGAATTCAGCCACTACGAGGCGGCGCCGCCGCAGCTGCAGCAGAAACTCATCTCCGCGCACAAGCCTGCGGCGCACGCGGACGACTAAATGGGGACAGACCTCATTTTTCTCATTTGCGCCTTGCGCGGGCTTTGACGCGCTTCTGGCGCGGCAGCGGCGCCGGATTGGGAACTTCCTCGGCGACGCAGAAAACACCCCCTTGGTACTGCTCGACGACAGGGTCGCCCGGCTTCTCGCGCGCGAGGATCGCCGGCGCCTGGCCTTCGGAGTCGTCCTGCGGCCGGTAGCCGAGGCGGTGCGCATTGGAATTGTCGTACCAGCTGCGCTTGTTACCCGAGACGCCGTAGACGATCTCGAAGCGGATCTCCGGATGCTCGATGCCGATGGTGACGAGCTGGGCCAGGTCGCGCGGGCTGAACCAGATCGACAGCCGCCGCTTGTCGATCGGCGCCGGATTGACGTTGCCGATGCGCATGCAGAAGATTTCCATGCCGTACTTGTCGGCGTACAGGCTCCCCAGCGCTTCGCCGAAAACCTTGGACACGCCGTAGCGGCTGTCGGGCTTCGGATAGACGTGGTGGTCGATGGTCCGGTCGCGCCGGTAAAAGCCGACCGCGTGGTTCGAGGTGGGAAACAGGATCCGCTTGACGCCGTTCCGGCGCGCCGCCTCGAACACGTTGTAGCAGCCGATAATGTTGGCGCTCAGGATCCCTTCCCAGGGCCCTTCGACCGAGTAGCCGGCGAGATGCACCACCGCATCGACGCCCTTCGTGATGCGCAAAGCGTCGGCCATCTTCGAGACGTCGGCGCGCACATAGGATTCCTGGGCGATCTTTTTTAATGGCCTCAGATCGGACGCGCGAATGCGATACTTCGCCGCCAGCTCGCGCCGCAAGTGGGTGCCGACGTCGCCGGCGGCGCCGGTGATGAGCACAGTCTTCATTTTTCCTCCCGGGCCAGTATAGCGATTGCCGCCGCCGCGGTGCTGTGTTACTAAGCAACTCCCATGCTCCGCACGCTCGTGCTCGCCATCGCATTTGCCGCCGCGCAGAACTCGCCACCGGCACGGGCCGAATCGACGCCGCCGGTCGTGATGTACGCAACCTCCTGGTGCCCGTACTGCGCCAAGGCGCGCGCGTACTTTGCACGATCGGGCATCGCCTATGTCGAGCACGACGTGGAAAAGTCCGCGAACGCCAGCGCCGAATTCAAGCGCCTGGGCGGGCGCGGCGTGCCGCTCATCGTCGTGGGGCGAGAGCAGATGGACGGCTTCAGCGAGGTGGCATTCGAGTTCCTGATGGCACGCGCCACGCGCTGACGATGAGCACGGGCTGGCTGCCGAGCCAACGCGTTCCGGACGCGGCCGTGAAGGACGTGGACGCGTCATTCGCGCGCTACCGCCTGCCCCTCGCCAAGGTCGACCGGCTCGCCACCGGCCTCACACGGTGGGCCGAGGGCCCTGTCTGGTTCGGCGACCTGCGCTGCCTGATCTGGAGCGACGTGCCGGGCAACATCATGTGGCGCTGGGACGAGGAAACCGGCGCGACCAGCGTCTTTCGCAAGCCCTCCGGCCACGGCAACGGCAACACGCGCGATCGGCGCGGGCGCCTCGTCACCTGCGAGCACAGCGGCCGGCGCGTCTCGCGTACCGAGCCCGACGGCACGGTCGTCGCGCTCGCCGAGCGCTTCGAAGGCAAGCGGTTCAATTCGCCGAACGACGTGGTGTGCAAGTCCGACGGCTCGATCTGGTTCACCGACCCGAGCTTCGGCATCATCGGCTGGTACGAGGGACACAAGGCGCCCGCCGAGCTGCCGACAAACGTCTATCGCATCGACCCTTCAGGGGCGACGAGCGTCGTCGCCGAGGGCATCAATCAGCCGAACGGCCTCGCCTTCTCCCCGGACGAATCGATCCTGTACATCGTCGAGTCGCGCTCGGTGCCGCGCAAAATCCTCGCCTGCGATGTGGTCGGCGGGAAGACACTGTCGAATAGGCGCGTGCTCATCGACGCGGGGCCCAAGGGCACGCCCGACGGATTCCGCGTCGACGTGGACGGGAACCTTTGGTGCGGCTGGGGCATGGGTGAAGAGGGGCTGGACGGCGTGCACGTGTTCAACCCCGGCGGCAAGCTGATCGGCCGCATCGAGCTGCCCGAGCGCTGCGCCAACGTCTGCTTCGGCGGCCTGCACCGAAATCGCCTGTTCATGGCGGCGACCACGTCGCTCTACGCGCTCTACGTCAACACGCAGGGCGTGGCCAACGGCTAGATGAGAAAAATGGGGTCTGTCCCCATTTAAAACTCAATAACGCCTTTGCCCGAGGCCTGCTTGTCGAACAGCCGATAGGCCTCGTCGGCCTGGTCAAGCTTCCAGCGGTGGGTGAAGATTTTTTCGAGCGGGATCTTGTTGTCGGCGACAAAGCGCGCGCACTCGCCCATGCCCATGGCGCTGAAGGTCCACGAGCCGACGAGCGTCAGCTGCTTCCGCAGCATGTCGCGCGAGACATCAAGCGTCACGTCGCCGCCCTCGCCGACGAAGCACACCGTGCCCCAGGTCTTCGCGGCGCGCACCGCCTGCAGCCGCGCCGCCGCCACGCCGGTGCAGTCGAGCGCGAGATCCACGCCTTCGCCGCGCGTCAGGTCCTTCAGCGCCTTCTCGACGTCGGTCTTCGAGGCGTCCACCAGCGCCTCGGCGCCGTACTGTTTGGCGAGCGCCAGGCGCTCGGCATTGGCTTCCACCGCGATCACGCGCGCGCCCATTTTCGCGCCGAGTATCGTGGCGCTGATGCCGACCGGCCCCTGGCCGAACACGGCGAGCGTCGAGCCGCCGCTGAGGTTCATGCGCCGCAATGCGCCGTAAGCGGTGCCCGTGCCGCAGGCGACCGCCGCGCCTTCGGCGAAGGACAGTTCCTCGGGCAGCGGCACGATGGTCCGCACCGGCACCTTCAGGTACTCGGCGTGCCCGCCGTGCGCCGTGACGCCGTACACCGTGATGCCGGCGCGGCACAACTGCGACCAGCCGAGGCGGCAGTGCTTGCACACGCCACAACCGGCATAGTGATGATCCATGACGCGCTGGCCGGTCGGCGCCTCGCGCTCGGCGACGCCGGGGCCACGCGCCACCACTTCGCCGCAGGGCTCATGGCCGGCGATGAACGGGTCGGCGTCGCCGCCCAGGCCGAGCGCCTTTTGCGCCTCGCCCGGCGGCGAGCGGTAGAACTTGAGGTCGCTGCCGCACATGCCCGAGGCGCGCATGCGCAGCACCACTTCGCCCGGTCCCGGCGTCGGGTCGGGAAAGTCGCGGATCTCAATCTTGCGGTTACCGAGAAATACAGCGCCGCGCATAACGGATTCCCCTCTTCAGGCCAGTCCCTGCATCGATCGCGGCATCATACCGGGACACCGGCCGCGACTCCATTGCGTTGCTTATCTTAAGCTACGCAACTATTATCCTGGGGATGCTCCGCGAGGACCTGTCGCGCAATTTCGGCTTCCTGTTGAACGACGTCGCGCGGCTGATGCGCACGACCTATGACCGGCGCATCCGCAAGCTGGGCCTGACGCGCGCGCAGTGGTGGGTCCTCACCCACCTGTTCCGCGGCGACGGCGTCAGCCAGACCGAGCTCGCCGAAATCCTGGAGATCGAAAAGCCGACGCTCGGCCGGCTGCTCGATCGCCTGGAGGCCAAGCGCTGGGTACGCCGCGAGCACGATGCGCGCGACCGGCGCATCTGGCGCGTGCACCTCACCGATGAGGTCGAGCCGGCGCTGCGCACGATGCGCGCAATCGCCGCCGACCTGCGCCGCGATGCGCTCGCGGGCCAGCGCGCCGCGCAGCGCGAGCGCTTCGTTGATACCCTGCTCACCCTCAAAGCGAATCTTCTGCGCGGGCAGGCGAGTGCGGCGCCCGAGAGCGCAGCGCGCAGGCGGGCCCGGTGAGCGGGGCGCGCGCCCTGCGCAGGCTGCTGCGCGTCGTGCTCCTGCTCGGCGTGCCGCTCGCCGCGGTGGCCGCCGGCCTGCACTACTATGCCGAAGGCGGTGGCCGCGTGGAAACCGACAACGCCTACGTCAAGGCGCACATCATTGCGGTGAGCGCCGAGGTCACCGGGCGCGTAATCGAGGTCGCGGTGCGCGACAACGAGGCGGTGGCGGCCGGGCAGCTGCTGTTCCGCATCGATCCGGTGCCGTTCGAAGTCGCGGTGGCGCGCGCCGACGCGCAGCTGGCGAACGTGCGCACCGAGCTCGAGACGCTGCGCGCCGACCACCGGGTGGCGCTTGCCGAAGCCGGCGAGGCCGAGGAGCGCATCCGCTTTCTCACCGTGCAGCTCGAGCGCCAGCGGCGATTGCGCGAGCGCGGCATGGTGCGCGAGGAGGCCTACGACGAGGCGCGCTACAACCTGGACGCAGCGCGTGCGCACCTCGCCTTGGTTTGCGAGCGTGTTGCGCGCGTGCTCGCGGGCCTCGGCGGCGACCCGAAGCTGCCGGCCGCACGCCACCCGCGCGTCCTCGAGGCCCAGGCGGTGCGCGAAACCGCCGCGCTGGAGCTCGCCCGCACGCGCGTGCATGCGCCGGCCGCGGGCACGGTGAGCAACCTGCGACTGCAGGCCGGCGAGCACGTGGCGCGCGGTGTCGCCGTGTTCAGCCTGATCCAGTCGGGCGAGCGCTGGATCGAGGCCAATTTCAAGGAAACGCAGCTCACCCACATGCGCGTCGGACAGGCGGCGCGCGTCGTCGCCGACGCCTTCCCGGGCGTCGAGTGGCAGGTGCGCGTGAGCGCCATTGCACCGACCACCGGCGCGGAGTTCGCCCTGCTGCCGCCGCAGAATGCGACCGGCAACTGGGTCAAGGTCGTGCAGCGCGTGCCGGTACACTTCGCGCTCGAGCCGACAGGCGGCAACGACGCCCAGCGGCCGACGCTGCGCCCCGGCATGACGGTCAACGTCAGCGTCGAAACCGGCCACAGCCGCGGGCTGCCGGGCCTGCTCAGCGCGTTCGGCCGCTAAACGTTGCGCGGGTTCCGTGAGCGCGCAACCGGTGCCGCTGTCCGAAGCCCAGGGCCCCGCCGCGGCGCTCGAGCGGGCGATGGTGCTCGCCACCTGCACCATGGTGACCTTCCTCTACGCGATGACGGTCACCATCGCCAACGTGTCGCTGCCGCAGATGCAGGGTGCGCTGTCCGCGACCCCGGACCAGATTACCTGGGTGGTGACCTCGAACCTCGTCGCCACGGCGATCATGACGCCGCTATCCGGCTGGCTGGTGACGCGCTTTGGCCGGCGCAAGTTGTGCAATTTCGCCGTGATCGGGTTCGGCGCCGCGTCGCTCGCTTGCGGCCTTGCCGACTCGCTCGGCCAGCTGGTGCTGTTCCGCGCCCTGCAGGGGGCGTTCGGCGCGCCCCTGGTGCCGGTGTCGCAGGCCATCGTGCTCGACACCTATGCCAAGCGCCACCACGGCGCGGTGATCGCGATCTTCGGCATGGGCTCGGTGGTCGGCCCGATCGTCGGGCCGGTGGCGGGGGGCTGGCTCGCCGAGGCCTACAACTGGCGCTACGTGTTTTACATGATCGTGCCGTTCGCCGTGCTCGCGCTGCTCGGCACGTTCGCGTTCATCCACGATCGCGCGAGCACCAGCAAGGCGCGCCTGGACTGGCTCGGGTTCCTGATGCTGGCGGTGGCGCTGGCCACCGCGCAGCTGATGCTCGACCGGGGTGAGCGCGCCGACTGGTTCGAATCCGGCGAGATCGTGGCCTGGGCGTCGATCGCCGCGCTCGCGCTGTACGCCTTCATCGTGCACAGCGCGACCGCCACGCGCCCGTTCCTCGACCCGCGTACGCTCGCCGATCGCAATTTCAGCATCGGCATGGTGCTGATCTTCGTCTTCGGCATGCTCAATTTCACGCCGATGACCCTGCTGCCGCCGATGCTGCAGGGAATCAGCGGCTATCCCGATTCGGTGATCGGCTCCGTGCTGGGGGCGCGCGGCCTCGGTACGCTGATCGCCTTTTTCCTGATGATCTTCGCCAGCCGCCTGGATCCGCGCGCCATGATTCTGCTCGGCTTCCTGCTGCAGGCGCA
>JBDTMD010000086.1:0-6967 GCA_039934435.1 Burkholderiales bacterium | reverse complement strand
AACTGCCGGGCGTGGCGCAGCGTGTGCAGGACGCGTGCCCAGGCCTTGCCGGCGCGCGCCTGCGGCACGGCGCGCTCCTTCAGATACAAAAAGGTCGGCGTCGCGCACAGCGCGAACACCACCGCGGTGATCAGCATCGTCACGGGCACGAACTGGACGCCGCTCTGGCCGGCGCCCTGCGCCCAGGTGATGTAGATCAGCGAGATGCCGAGGGAGACCAGGCCGCCGAGGTAGCCGAAGGCCCAGCCCCAGCCCGAGACGCGCCCCATGGCGCGCGCGTCGGCGAGCTCGGGCAGGAACGCCGCGATCAGGTTCTCGCCGACCGAGAAGAAGAAATTCGACAGCACGATGAAGACGATGGCGAGCGCCACGGCGCCCGGGCCGACGAAGTAGAGGGCGGCGGTGAACAGCACGCAGCCGGCGGTGGCGAACAGCAGCAGGCGCTTTTTCGCCGCGTGCGCGTCCGCCCAGGCGCCCAGCAGCGGCGCCGACAGCAGCACCGCGAGGTAGGACACCGACAGCGCGGCGGTCCAGGCGAAAGTGGCCCAGGGCGCGCGGCCGGCCACGGCGGCGACGAAGAAGGCGTTGTACACCGCCGTGATGACGACTGTCGTGTAGCCCGAGTTGGCGAAGTCGTACATGCTCCAGGCCCAGACTTCACGCAGTTTGACTTCGGGCGCCAGCGCCTTCGCCTTGGGCATCCCCGATTCTAGCGGTATAGTGTCCGCGCCCATGGCACAGCCCGCCGCCAAGACCGCCGCTGAGCATCGACTGACGCTCGCGGAAATCGTCGACTGGCTGGTGGAGGACGGGGTCGTGGCGCGCGCGCCCGCCGAGGCGCTGAAGAAGGAGCGGCGCTACTGGCGCGGCGCCCAGCATCCGCTGGTGCTGGTCGCGGAGACGGGCTGGAAGGACGCGCGCGCGCCGCACAAGCCGCTGACGGTGGACACGCTCGCCGAATGGCTGGCGCAGCGCGTCGGCCTCGCGTACCTGCACATCGATCCGCTGAAGATCAATTTCTCCGTCGTCACCGAGGTGATGTCGAGCGCCTACGCTTCGCGCTTTCGCATCCTGCCGGTGGAGCTGACGGCCAAGGAGGTGGTGGTCGCCACCGCCGAGCCGTACGAGCGCGAATGGGAGGCGGAAATCGGGCGGCTGGCGCGGCGCGAAGTGCGCCGCGTGATCAGCAATCCGCGGGACATCGAGCGCTGCCAGGTCGAGTTCTACAATCTGGCGAAATCGGTGAAGGGCGCCACGCGCGGCGCCGGCGCGACCTCGGGGCTGTCCAATTTCGAGCAGCTGGTCGAGCTGGGCAGCGCCAACAAGAGCGTGGATGCCAACGACGCGCACGTCGTCAAGGTGGTCGACTGGCTGTGGCAATACGCCTTCGAGCAGCGCGCGAGCGACATCCACATCGAGCCGCGGCGCGAGGCGGGCCTGGTGCGCTTTCGCATCGACGGCGTGCTGCACCAGGTCTACCAGATCCCGGCCTCGGTGCTGGCGGCGATGACCAGCCGCATCAAGATCCTCGGCCGCATGGACGTGGTCGAGAAGCGCCGGCCGCAGGATGGCCGCATCAAGACGCGCATGGTGAACGGCGACGAGGTGGAGCTGCGCCTGTCGACGCTGCCGACTGCGTTCGGCGAAAAGCTGGTGATGCGCATATTCGATCCCGAGGTGCTGGTGCGCGACTTCCGCGAGCTCGGCTTCTCCGACGAGGACCACCGGCGCTGGAAGGAGATGACGGTGCGCCCGAACGGCATCGTGCTGGTGACCGGCCCCACCGGCTCGGGCAAGACCACCACGCTGTACTCGACGCTGAAGAGCCTCGCCACCCCCGAAGTCAATGTGTGCACGATCGAGGACCCGATCGAGATGGTCGAGCCCGCATTCAACCAGATGCAGGTGCAGACGGCGATCGACCTGGGATTCGCCGAGGGCGTGCGCGCGCTGATGCGCCAGGACCCCGACATCATCATGATCGGCGAGATCCGCGACCTGGAAACCGCCGAGATGGCGGTGCAGTCGGCATTGACCGGACACCTGGTGCTCTCCACCCTGCACACCAACGACGCTCCGAGCGCCGTCACCCGGCTGCTCGAGCTCGGCATCGCGCCGTACCTGCTCAACGCCACGTTCAACGGCGTCATGGGACAGCGGCTGCTGCGCACGCTCTGCCCGCACTGCAAGCAGGCCTCCGATCTCACCCGCGCCGAGGACCAGGCGGCCTGGGACGCGCTGGTGGCGCCGTTCAAGTCGACGCGCCCGGCGAGCGTGTTCAATCCGGTGGGCTGCCTCGAGTGCCGCATGACGGGCTTCATGGGTCGCGTCGGCATCTACGAGACGCTGCTGCACACGCCGGCGATCAAGCAGATGATCGCCGCGGGCGCCGACCTCGCCGCGGTGCGCGAGCAGGCGATGAAGGAAGGCATGAAGCCGCTGCGCGTGAGCGGCGCGATGAAGGTCGCCGCCGGCGTCACCACCATCGACGAAGTGCTCAAGGTGG
Organism: Burkholderiales bacterium; assembly: GCA_039934435.1. GTDB lineage: Bacteria > Pseudomonadota > Gammaproteobacteria > Burkholderiales > SG8-39 > JAABQT01. The sequence continues at coordinate 4,461 of JBDTMD010000086.1, read as the reverse complement.
CGCCGCCCGTGCGCGACAACGCGGGCTAGGACTGGGGACGCGGTGGACTGGACGCTGCTGATCGAGGCGCTGCTGCTGGTGACGGCGGCGGGCGTCGTCTTCGCCGCCTGGATGCAGGCGCGGCTGCGCGACCGGCGCGCGACGCGCGCGCTGCGGGCGAGCGAGGAGCGCTTTCGCAAGCTCACGGCGCTGTCGGCCGACTGGTTCTGGGAGACCGACGCCGAGCAGCGCGTCACCTGGCTCACCGGTGGCGCGACCGTGCTCGGCTTCTTCGGCTCCGGCCTCGCCTTCGGCAAGCGCCTGTGGGAGCTGCCCGGCATCGAGCTCGACGGCCGCGCCTTTACCGCGCATCTCGAGCAGCTGCAGATGCACAAGCCGTTCTTCGAGCTCGAGCTGGCGCGTACGCACGCCAGCGGCACGCGCCACGTGCACGTAGTCGCAGGCGAACCGCGCTACGACGCCGCCGGCACATTCCTCGGCTACCGCGGCGTCGGCCGCGACGTCACCGAACGGCGGCGCGGCGAGCGCGATCTGGCCGCGGCCAAGGAGCGTCTCGAGCTGGCGCTGAACGGCTCGAACGCCACGCTCTGGGACACCGACCTGCAAAGCGGCAGGGTGTACCTGAGCGAAGGCTGGGCGAAGTTCCTCGACCTGCCGCCGGCGCCGACGGCGATCACGGTCGACGAGCTGATGCGCGGCGTGCACCCGGACGATCTGGCGCGCGCCGTCGAAATCTCGATGGCGGTGGTCAAAGGCAGCCGCAAGGACTACCTCGAGGAGCACCGCTATCGCGCGCCCGACGGCAGCTGGAAGTGGCTGCAGTCGCGCGGCAGTGTCTCGGAACGCGATGCCGCCGGCCGCGCGCTGCGCATGACCGGCATCAATCTCGACATCACTGCGCGCAAGCGCGCCGAGCAGGCGCTGCGCGAAGCCGAGGAGCGCTACCGCTCGCTGATCGAGCTGGCGCCCGATGCGGTCGTGGTGTCCTGCGGCGGCATCATCGAGTACGCCAATCCGGCGGCGGGACGGCTGGTCAAGGCCGCCTCGCCCCGGGAGCTTCTCGACCGGAACATGGAAAGCTTCGTGCACCCCGAGCAGGTCGAGCGCTACCGCGAGCGCCTGGCGTACCTCAGCGCCGGCCCCGGCACCGCGGGTTTCGAAGAGCGCAAGCTGCGCTGCGTCGACGGCAGCGAGGTGCTGGTCGAGGCGGCGAGCGTGTCGTTCCTCGAGCGCGGCCGGCTGGTAGTGCAGAGCGTGGTGCGCGACGTCACCGAGCAGCGCGGCGCGCGCCGTGCGCTGGCCGAGCGCGAGCGACGCTTCAGCGATGTGGTCGAGGCCTCGGGCGAATACGTGTGGGAGACCGACACGCAGTGGCGCTACACCTACCTTTCGGCGCGCATCGAGGCGGTGCTGGGTTACATGCGCGCCGAGCTCCTCGGGCGCTCGCCGCGCGAATTCATGCCGCTCGGCGAGGCGCGCGCGCTCGACGAATGGTTCGAGCGCAACGCGCGCGAAGGGCAGCCGTTCCGCGACCTGGTGCACCGCTCGATCGCCAAGTCCGGCAAGGTGGTCTGGCAGCAGGTGAGCGGCATGCCGGTGCACGACGCGCACGGCGGCCTCACCGGCTTTCGCGGCACCGGCGCCGACGTCACCGCGCGCAAGCAGGCCGAGGAGCGCATCCAGTACCTGGCGACGCGCGATGCACTCACCGGGCTGCCGAACCGCGCGCTGCTGGGCGATCGCGCGGCGCAGGCGATCCTCGCCGCGGCGCGCAGCCGCGGCATGCTGGCGGTGCTGCTTATCGACCTCGACCGCTTCAAGCTGGTGAACGATTCGCTGGGCCATCGCGCCGGCGATGCGCTGCTGCGCGCGGTCGCCGAGCGGCTGTCGAACACGCTGCGGCGCGAAGACACGCTGGCGCGCCTCGGCGGCGACGAGTTCGTGCTGCTCTGGGACGGCCTGAAGACGGCGCAGGACGCGGCGCTGGTGGCGCAGCGCGTGCAGTCCATCCTGCAGCGGCCGTTCACGCTCGACGCGCGTGCGCTCAACGTCACCGCGTCGATCGGCGTCGCCATCTACCCCGAGGACGGGCGCGATTTCAACGAGCTGCTGAAAAACGCCGACACCGCCCTGTACGACGCCAAGGACGCCGGCCGCAACGGCTTTCGCTTCTTCTCGCCCGCGCTGCACACTCGAGCGCTGGAGCGCCTGACGCTGGAGCGCGACGAGCGCGGCGCGCTGGCGCGCGGCGAGCTGCAGCTGCACTGGCAGCCGGTGGTGCGGCACGACGCGCTGGTCGGCGCCGAAGTCCTGGTACGCTGGAACCACCCGCTGCGCGGGCAGCTGCGGCCGGATGCCTTCATCCCGCAGGCCGAGGAGTGCGGGCTGATCCGCGCCGTGGGCGAGTGGACGCTGGAGCGCGCGCTGTCGCAGATCGGCGCCTGGCAGCGCCTGCTGCCCGGCACGCCCTGGTTCGCGCTGAACGTCTCGGCGCTCGAGCTGGCGCAGGGCGATGAGTACGTGGCGCGCCTGCGCGACGCGCTCGCCGCGCACAACGTGCCGGCGGCGCGGCTCGAGCTCGAAGTCACCGAGCGCGTGCTGATGGCCCATTTGCCGGAGAGCATCGACACGCTGCGGCGCATCGGCGCGCTCGGCGTACGCCTGGCGATCGACGACTTCGGCACCGGCTACTCGAGCCTCGCCTACTTGCGGCGCCTGCCGATCGACAAGCTGAAAATCGACCGCGGCTTCCTGCGCGAGATCGAATCCTCGAGCGGCGACGCCATGATCGTGCAGACTATCGCCGCCATGGCGAAGGGCCTGGGCCTGCAGGTGGCCGCCGAGGGCGTGGAGACCGAGGCGCAGCTGCGCCTGCTGCGCAGCGTCGGCTGCGAGGAGTGGCAGGGCCACCTGTACAGCGAGCCGCTCGAGGCGGCGGCATTCGAGCGCCTGGCGCTCGGCGCGCGCGCGGCGAAGTCGGCGTAGGCGCCGGCCGGCTAGCCCGGCTGCAGCAACCGCTCCTTGACGCCCGGCGCGTCCATGTTGGCATTGGAATAGCGCTCGGCCAGGTCTTTCCTCAGCACGATCAGGTTGTGGTGAAAGGCGATGCTGCCGAGGTCGGCGTAGAGCGCGCGCGGCGCCGGCACGAGGAATTCCGGCAAATTGACGCTGTCGATGATGTCCCCGAACCAGTGCATGCAGGATTTCCGGTAGCCCGGCGTGCCGAGCGGCCCGCCGCCATAGGACGGCCAATAGGAGGTCTGCACGTCCTCGACGATGTAGCTGCCGCCGTCCTTGAGGTGCGGCCAGAGAATGCCGAAGGTCTCGATCTGGTGCGCGTTGAGGTGGCTGCCGTCGTCGATGATGAAGTCGAACGGCCCCAGTTCCTTTGCCAGTGCCGCGAGTTTCGGCTCATCCACCTGCGAGCACTGGTATACGGTCACGCGCCCCGCCGAAAGCGCGGTCTTGTCGTAGAGGTCGATGCCGGTGATGATGCCGCGCCGGAAGTAACTCGCCCACATGCGCAGCGACTCGCCGCCCAGCGCCCCGGCGTAGCCGCCGACGCCGACTTCGAGCAGCCGCACCGCCTTGCGCCGCGATCGGCCCATCAAATCCTCGTAGACCGGCGTGTACTCGTGCTCGCCGAACTTGTCGGTGCCGTAGAGCGCGGCGAGCAGATCGAGCTCGGCGCCGAACCAGCCCGCGACCTTGGCGAAGCGCTGCAGGTGCCGGTCGAGCGGCGTGCCAGGGGGGATATTGCGCCGCAGGTTGAGCACCAGGCGGCTGAGGCGGCCGGCCATGCTACTTCGCCAGCTGGCGCATCGCCCGCTCGAGGCCCTCGAGCGTGGTCGGGTACATGCGGCCGTTCATCAGCTCCTTCATGATCTGGATCGACTGGCGGTAGCCCCAGATCTCCTCGGGTTCGGGGTTGAGCCAGACGCACTTCGAGTACACCTCGGAGACGCGCTTCACCCAGACCGCGCCGGGCTCCTCGTTGAAATACTCGATCGAGCCGCCCGGCTGCAGGATTTCGTAGGGGCTCATGGTGGCATCGCCGACGAAGATCGCTTTGTAGTCGTGGCCGTACTTGTGCAGGATGTCCCAGGTGCGCGTGCGCTCGGCATGGCGGCGCCGGTTGTCCTTCCAGACGAAGTCATACAGGCAATTGTGGAAGTAGTAGAACTCGAGGTGCTTGAACTCGGTCTTCGAGGCCGAGAACAGCTCCTCGGCGAGCTTGATGTGGTCGTCCATCGTGCCGCCGATGTCCATGAACATCAGCACCTTGACGGTGTTGTGGCGCTCCGGGCGCATGTGGATGTCGAGGTAGGCCTTGCGCGCCGTCGAGTCGATGGTGGTCTCGAGGTCGAACTCTTCGGGCGCGCCCTCGCGCGCGAAGCGCCGCAGGCGGCGCAGCGCCACCTTGATGTTGCGCGTGCCGAGCTCGACCTGGTCGTCGAGGTT
>JBDTMD010000085.1:0-7008 GCA_039934435.1 Burkholderiales bacterium | reverse complement strand
GGCGGGTTTTCACGTGGTGAAGCTTCTCGGGCGCCGCGGCGTCGGCGCCGCGGCGCCCGTGACGCAGACGCATGCGCGCCACATCCTGGTGAAGACCAATGAGGTCGTATCCGAGGACGACGCGCGCCGGCGCCTGCAGGGCCTGCGCGGGCGCATCGCCGGCGGCGCCGATTTCGCCGAGCTGGCGCGGCTCAATTCCGAGGACGGCACCGCCGCGCGCGGCGGCGATCTGGGTTGGGTCTATCCCGGCGACACGGTGCCGGAGTTCGAGCGCGCGATGAACGCGCTCGCGCCGGGCGAGCTCAGCCAGCCGGTGCGCACGCCGTTCGGCTTTCACCTGATCGAAGTGCTGGAGCGGCGCGCCGCCGACGTCAGCACCGAGCGCCAGCGCCTGCAGGCGCGCCTGGCGCTGAAGGAAAGGAAGGCCGACGAGGCGTACCAGGACTGGCTGCGCCAGCTCCGCGACCGCACCTACGTCGAGCTGCGCCTGGAAGAGCGCTGAGCATGGCGACGATCGCGCTCACGTCGGGCGAGCCGGCGGGCATCGGCCCGGAGCTGTGCATCGCGGCGGCGCGCGCTTTCCGCGGCGCGCGGCTGGTCGCCATCGGCGACCGCGCCCTGCTGCGGGGCTGCGCGCATGTCGAGCACGTGCCGCTCGCCGCGCCGCGCAAGGCCGGAAGGCTCGACGCGGCGAACAGCAGGTACGTGCTCGCGCTGCTTGATCGCGCGGTCGCGGGCTGCCTCTCGGGCGAATACGACGCCATGGTGACGGCGCCCGTGCACAAAGGCGTGATCAACGACGCCGGCATCGCGTTCACCGGGCACACTGAATACCTGGCGGCAAAGTCGGGCGCGCCCCACGTGGTGATGATGCTGGTGGGAGGCGGGCTGCGGGTAGCCCTCGCCACCACGCACCTGCCGCTTTCTGCAGTGCCGGGTGCGATCACGCGCGCAGGCCTGGTCGAGACGCTGAAGGTGCTGCATGGGGACCTGAAAAAGCGCTTCGGCATCCGGCGGCCGCGCATCCTGGTCGCCGGCCTGAATCCCCACAGCGGCGAATCGGGCCACCTCGGCAGCGAAGAGCGCGACGTCATCGAACCGGCCCTGGCCGAAGCGAGAAAGCTCGGCATCGCAGTGCAGGGGCCGATTCCGGCGGATACGCTGTTCGTGCCGCAGCGCCTCAAAGGCGCCGATTGCGCGCTTGCCCTGTATCACGACCAGGGTCTGCCGGTGCTGAAGTACGCGAGCTTTGGCCGCGGCGTCAACGTGACGCTCGGCTTGCCGTTCGTGCGCACGTCGGTCGACCACGGCACCGCGCTCGAGATCGCGGGCAAGGGCAAGGCCGACGCCGGCAGCCTGCTCGAGGCGCTCAAGCTTGCGCGCAAGCTCGCATCGGCCGCGTAAACGGTTCGGCCAGCACTTCCTGCACGATCCCGGGGTGGTGCGGCGCATTGTCGAGGCGATTGCGCCGGCCGCCGACGACTTCATCGTCGAGATCGGCCCGGGCGAGGGCGTGCTCACGCGGCCGCTCGCCGCGCGGGCGGCGCGTCTCGAGGTCATCGAGATCGACCGCGATCTTGCCGCCGCGCTCGCCGCGGAGCAGTTCACGGTGCACGTCGCCGATGCGCTCGAATTCGACTTCGGGACGCTGCCGCAGGGCGCCCGCATCGTCGGTAACCTGCCGTACAACATATCCACGCCGTTGCTGTTCCATCTCGCCCGGTTCGCCGGCCGCTTGCGCGACCTGCACTTCATGCTGCAGCGGGAAGTCGTGGAGCGCATGGTGGCGCGGCCCTCGACGAGCGCCTACGGGCGGCTGTCGGTGATGCTGCAGGTGCGCTTCCGGATGCAGATGCTGTTTCGCGTCGCCGCCGGCGCGTTTCGCCCGCCGCCCCGGGTCGAATCGGCCGTGGTCAGGCTGATGCCGCTCGCCGCGCCCCTGGATCTTGGCGTGGAGCGGTTCGCCGACGTCGTGCGGCAGGCGTTCAGCGCGCGCCGCAAGACGCTGCGCAATGCGCTTGGCCTCGCGGCTGCCGAATGCGCGGCGCTCGGACTCGATCCGCGCTCGCGCCCGGAAAACCTGTCGCCGGCAGACTATGTGCGGGTTGCGCGGCGCAACATTTCGTCACCTGCTTGAGTACCGGGAAGCGCGCCGAGTACAATCGGCCCGCACCCAGACTGGAGGATTCGGAAAAATGAAAGCGGGACAAGTGCTCGTACTCCTCGCGGTGGCCGCCCTGGGGGGCTGCCAGTCGATGTCCAATGGGCCGGCGCGCGCCACCGCGGGCCTCGACCCTACCAAGGGCAACAAGACAGAGGGCGAGGTAACCTTTGAGCAGGTCGGCAACAAAGTGCGCGTCACGGCACAAGTCATCGGCCTGAAGCCGAACCAGGAGCACGGCTTCCACATCCATGAGGTGGGCGATTGCAGCTCGGGCGACGGCATGAGCGCCAAAGGCCACTTCAATCCGTACGGCAAGCCGCACGGCCCCCAGGGCAGCGAGCATCACGCCGGCGACATGCCGAGCCTCAAGGCCGACGCCAAGGGTCGTGCGCATCTGCAGGTGGATCTCGACGTCATTACCGTGACGCCGGGACCGGCGAGCATCGTCGGCCGCGCCGTGATCGTGCATGCCAATCCGGACGACTACACGACGCAGCCTACCGGCAACGCGGGGGCGCGCCTGGCTTGCGGGGTTATAAAAGCGGGTTGATGCGCCGCCCTAGCGGCGGCGCTCAATAAACTCGATCTTGTAGCCGTCCGGGTCCTCGACGAAGGCGATCACCGTGGCGCCGCCTTTGACGGGCCCCGCCTCGCGCGTCACCTTGCCGCCTTTGGCGCGCACGGCTTCGCAGGTCTTCGCCGCGTCGTCGACTTCCAGGGCCACATGCCCGTAGGCGCTGCCCAGGTCGTACTTGTCGACGCCGTAGTTGTAGGTCAGCTCGAGCACCGACGCCCGCGACTCGTCGTCGTAGCCGACGAACGCAAGCGAATACTTCTGCTCGGGCCGGTCGGTGGTGCGCAGCACCTTCATGCCGAGAACTTCCGTGTAGAACCTGACCGAGCGTTGCATGTCGCCCACGCGCAGCATGGTATGGAGGAGTCTCATGGGCGTGGAGTTTACAGCGTGCGCTGCTGGCCTTCGATCCAGGCTTCCGCGTCGGCGCTGATCTGCTTGGCGTCGCGCCCCGAAGTGGGGATCGCCGGCCCGATGCGCACGGTCACGCGCCCGGGGCGCTTGAGGAAGGCGTTGCGCGGCCACAGCCGCCCCGCGTTGTGCGCCACCGGCACCACCGGCACGCCGCGCTGCGCCGCGAGCCAGGCACCGCCCTGCTGGTAGGCGCGCTTCTCGCCGACGCGCACGCGCGTGCCCTCGGGGAAAATCACCACCCAGAAGCCCTGGGCGAGGCGCTCCTTGCCGCGGCGCGCGATGTCGCGCAGTGCCGCGCGGCCGTTGGCGCGATCGATGGCGATCGGGCTCATCAGCGCAAGGCCCCAGCCGAAAAACGGAATCCACAACAGCTCCTTCTTCAGCACCAGCACCTGGGGCGGGAAAATCTCCTGGAAGGCGAGGGTTTCCCAGGCCGATTGGTGCTTGGCGAGAATCACCGCGGGTTGCGCGGGAAGATGCTCGCGTCCCTCCACGTTCCAGCGGATGCCGCAGATCGCGCGCGCGAGGCGCACCACGAGGCGCGACCAGCCGGAGATGATGCGGTAGCGCGCCTGGCGGGGAAGCGGGAACGAGGCCAGGGCGATCAGCGCGTAGGGCGGAGTGACGATAACCAGCGCCAGGGCGAACAGCGCCGAGCGCAGCGCGATCATGGCGCGAGGTGCGCGGCGAACGCGGCGAGGTCGGGGAAGATCTCGGTGCCGGGTGGCAGGCCGCCGGCGGTGCGCGTTTTCTTGCCCTTGCCGGTGAGTACCAGCACTGGCGCGGCGCCGACCGCGGCCGCTGCCTGCAGATCGCGCAGCGCATCGCCCACCACGGGCACCCCCTCCAGCGGCGCATTCATGCGCCGGCCGATCTCGAGCAGCATGCCGGGCTTGGGCTTGCGGCAATCGCAATCCGAGTCGCCCGCGTGCGGGCAGAAGAAGATGGCGTCGATGCGGCCGCCCGCCTGGTGCACGGCGCGTTGCATGGCGTCGTGGATGGCGTTCAGCGACGTCATGTCGAACAGGCCGCGCGCGATGCCCGACTGGTTGGTGGCCACCACCACGCGATGGCCCGACTGCGTGAGGCGGGCGATGGCCTCGAGGCTGCCCTTGATCGGCTTCCATTCCGCCGGCGACTTGATGTACTGGTCGCTGTCGTGATTGATGGTGCCGTCGCGGTCCAACACGACAAGCTTCATGCGGCCAGCTTCGACAGGTCGGCGATGCGGTTCATGGTGGCGTGCAGCCGGCCGAGAAAGCCGATGCGGTTCAGCTTCACGGCCTCGTCCTTGTCCATCACCAGCACCTTGTCGAAGAACGCGTCCACGGGCGACTTGAGGGCGGCGAGCGATATGAGCGCCGCGGTGTACTCGCCCGCCTTGTAGGCGCGCTCGAATTCGGGCTGGATCGCGGCGAAGGCGATGGCCAGCGCCTGCTCCTCGGACTGGCTGAACAGGCCCGGGTCGAAATCGGCGGGCACCTCGCCCGCCTGGCGCAGGATATTGGCGATGCGCTTGTTGGCAGCGGCCAGGCTCGGCGCCTCCGGCAGCCGGGAAAAAGCGCGCACCGCCTCGAGCTGGCGGGGCACCTGGTCGAGGCGCACGAACATGTGTCCGAGAACCGCCTCGATCTCGTGCGCGCTGAAGCCGCGCTCGGCCAGGTAGCCGCGCATGCGCTCGCGCACGAAAACTTCCACCGCGTCGTGCGCCTGGACGATGTCCTTCGGCAGTACGCGGTACGCGGCGCTCACCAGGTCGTGCAGCGACACGGGCAGCGCGCGCTCCACCAGGATGCGGATGACGCCCAGCGCCGCGCGGCGCAGGCCGTAGGGGTCCTTCTCGCCCGTCGGCTGCTGGCCGACGCCGAAGAAGCCCGCGAGCAGGTACAGCTTGTCGGCCAGGGCCACGGCGCAGCCGATCATGCCTTGCGGCAACTGGTCGCCGGCGAAGCGCGGCCGGTAGTGCGCCTCGATCGCCTCGGCGACTTCCTGCGGTTCGCCGTCGTGCAGCGCGTAGTAGCGTCCCATCACGCCCTGCAGCTCGGGAAATTCGCCCACCATGTCGGTCAGCAGATCGGCCTTCGCCAGCTCGGCGGCGCGTTCCGCCGGCTTGTCATCGGCGCCGAGCGAGCGCGCAATGATGCCGGCGAGAATCTTCATGCGCTGCACGCGATCGAGCTGGCTGCCGAGCTTGTGGTGGAACACCACCCGGGCGAGCTGCGGCACGCGCTCCTCGAGCCGTTGCCGGCGGTCCTGGTCGAAGAAAAAGCGCGCGTCCTCGAGGCGCGGGCGCACCACGCGCTCGTTGCCGCCGACGATGTGCTGCGGGTCGGCGACGCGCATGTTGGAGACGATGAGGAACTTCGGCAGCAGCGCACCGCGCGCGTCGAACAGCGGGAAGTACTTCTGGTTCTGCCGCATGGTCAGCGTAAGGCACTCGTGCGGGATCGCCAGGTAGGCCTTGTCGAAGGCGCCGGCATAGACGCTCGGGTGCTCCACCAGCGCGGTGACTTCGGCAAGGAGGTCGCGATACTCGCCGAGCGTGGCGCGCTGCGCGCCGGCCTCGTCCTGCAGCAGACGTTCGATTTCCAGGCGCCGCGCCTCGAAATCCGCCAGCACCGCGCCTTCCTCGCGCAGCTGCGTCTCGTAAGCATCGGCGTCGCGCAGCGCGATCCAGCCCTTGGACAGGAAGCGGTGGCCGCGCGTACGGCGGCCGGCGTCCAGCCCGAGCACGCTGCCCGGCACGACTTTCGCTCCGTGCAGCATCACCAGCGCGTGCACCGGGCGCACGAACTGCGCATCACCGTCGCCCCAGCGCATCGTTTTCGGGATCGGCAGTGCCGCGAGCGCGGCCTTCACCTTCGGCGCGAGGAAGTCCGCGAGCCGCGCGCCCGCGATCGTGCGCTCCACGGCGTAAACGAAACCACGGGTGGTCTCGGCCTGCGACAGTGCCTCGGGCTCGAGCCCGTGCTTGCGCGCGAATCCGGCGACCGCCTCCGGCGGCGCCTTGAGCGAGGGCCCCTGCACCTTCTCGCGCATGTCCGGCGCGACGGCCAGCACGCGCGTTATCGAAACCGCGAGGCGCCGCGGCGTGGCGAAGTAGCGCGCCGTGCTGCCCGTGCCGCGCAGGCCGGCGCTCTCGAGCTCGTTGGTGAGGTGGTCGCGAAAGGCGCGCGCCAGCGCCTCGAGCGCGGCCGGCGGCAGCTCCTCGGTGAGCAGCTCGACCAGCAGCGTTTCCACGCGCGGCGCGGCGGCGCCGTTCTTCGCCATGGCCTAGGCCCGCGCTTTCCTGCGCCCGGGCAGCGCCTGCAGCTGCATCGGGAAGCCGAGCCGCTCGCGCGATTCGTAATACGCCTGCGCCACCGCGCGCGCCAGGGCGCGCACGCGCGCGATGTAGGCGGCGCGTTCCGTGACCGAGATCGCGCCGCGGGCGTCGAGCAGGTTGAAGGCATGCGAGCACTTCATCACCATCTCGTAGGCCGGCAGGGTGCACTGCGCCTCGATCAGGCGCTTGGCCTCGGACTCGAAGTCGCCGAAATGCCGGAACAGCATCTCCGCGTTCGACAGCTCGAAGTTGTAGCGCGACTGCTCGACTTCGTTCTGGTGGTACACGTCGCCGTAGCTGACGCCGGGCGTCCAGACCAGGTCGTAGACCGAATCCTTGCCCTGCAGGTACAGCGCCAGCCGCTCCAGGCCGTAGGTGATCTCGCCGAGCACGGGCTTGCAGTCGAGCCCGCCCACCTGCTGGAAATAGGTGAACTGCGTGACCTCCATGCCGTCGAGCCACACTTCCCAGCCCAGGCCCCAGGCGCCGAGCGTCGGCGATTCCCAATCGTCCTCGACGAAGCGGATGTCG
>JBDTMD010000084.1:0-7028 GCA_039934435.1 Burkholderiales bacterium | reverse complement strand
TCCGAAAGTCGAGCCCGGCTACGCGCCGGACCGCTTCCTGCAACGCGGCTACACCGGGCTGGAATGGCTGCAGGTGGGCCCGCTCGCCGTTCCGGTGGACGAGACGGCGAGCGCGCTGATTCCCTACCGCGGCCACAAAGGCAGCTTCGCCTACGTCTCGCTGGCCGACGTGCTCGCCGATCGCGTGCCGCTCGAGCGCCTGAAAGGCAAGATCGCGTTGGTCGGCACCACCGCACCGGGGCTGCTCGATCTGCGATCAACGCCGGTGGACAATGTTTTTCCGGGGGTCGAGGTGCACGCCAACCTCATTGCGGGCATGCTCGACAAGAAGATCAAGCTCAAGCCGCCTTACATGCTGGGCGCGGAAGTATTGCTGCTGCTCGTCGGCGGCGTCGCGTTGTCGCTCCTCATCCCGATGCTGCCGCCGCTTTACGCGACCCTGGCCACGCTGCTCGGGCTCACCGGCATCACGGGCCTGGACATTGCGGTCTGGACCGAGGCCGACATGGTGCTGCCGCTGGCGGCCTCGATCTTGATGACGATTTCGCTTTACACCGTCAACATGGCCTACGGCTACTTTGTCGAGGCGCGCTCCAAGCGCCAGTTTACCGAGCTGTTCGGTCAGTACGTGCCGCCCGAGCTGGTCGACCGAATGGCGCGCGACCCGCAGAAATACAACATGGAGCCGCGCGCCGCGGAGTTGACCATCCTGTTCTCGGACGTGCGCGGCTTCACCAGCATTTCCGAGGCGCTCAAGCCCGAGGAGCTGCGCGAGTACATCAACGAGTACCTTACGGACATGAGCGGCATCATCCGCAGCCGGCACCGCGGCACCCTCGACAAGTACATCGGCGACGCCATCATGGCGTTCTGGGGTGCGCCGGTCGACGATCCGCTGCATGGGAGAAACGGCGTGCTGGCGGCCCTCGATATGCAGAAGGAGCGCGAGATACTGAACAAGAGGTTTGCGGCGCGTGGCTGGCCGACGCTCAAGATCGGCATCGGTGTGAACAGCGGCAACGTGCGCGTGGGCGACATGGGCTCGCAGGTGCGGCGCGCCTATACCGCGATGGGCGACCCGGTGAATGTGGCCTCGCGGCTGGAAGGACGCACGAAGTTTTACGGCGTGGGCATCCTGGTGGGGGAGGCGACGCGCAAACAGATCAAGGACGTGGTGTTTCGCGAAATCGACAGGATCAAGGTCAAGGGCAAGGGTGAGGCGGTCACGATTTACGAGCCGATCGGTCTCGAAGGCGAGGTCGGGCGCGACGTTCTCGACGAGCTCAAGATCTGGAATCAGGCAATTCGCGCCTACCGCGCCCGGCAGTGGGACCAGGTCGAAGTGCACCTGCTCAACCTGCAACGCCTGAACCCCGAATGCGGCGTCTACCGTGCCTATGTGGAGAAAGTCGCCGAAAAGCGCCGCGAGCCGCCGCCGCCTGACTGGGACGGTGTGACCGTCTTCGAGGAAAAGTAGCGCGCATGCGACTCAAGGTTCTCGGTTGCTCGGGAGGCATCGGCGGCAAGCACATGCGCACGACCTCCTTCCTGGTCGACGGCGACGTACTGCTCGACGCCGGCACTGGCGTCGGCGACCTGTCGCTGGCGGAGCTTTCGCTCGTCGACCACATATTCGTCACCCATTCGCACCTCGACCACGTGTCGTCGATCGCCTTCATTGCCGACACGGTGGGCGGCATGCGCTCGAAGCCGATCCTGGTGCACGCGACGCCCGAGACCATCGCGATCCTGAAAAAGCACATCTTCAACTGGGAGATCTGGCCGGATTTTTCGCAGATTCCCACGCCCGAAGCGCCTTTCATGCGCTACGAAGAGATCGCGCTGGGGCGCACGGTGACCCTCGCCGGGCGCTCCTTTACACCACTGCCGGCGATCCATACCGTCCCGGCGGTGGGCTACCAGCTCGACAGTGGCAGCGGCAGCCTGGTGTTCACCGGGGATACCGGCCCGAACGACGCCCTCTGGAAAATCGTGAACGGCATCGCCAACCTCAAGTTCCTCATCATCGAGACCGCCTTCGCCAACAAGGAGCGCCACCTGGCCGAGCTCTCCAAGCACTTGTGCCCGTCGATGCTCGCCGAGGAGCTGGCGAAGTTCGAGCGCGATGCGGAGGTGTATGTCACGCACCTGAAGCCCGGCGAGACCGAACTGACCATGCAGGAGATCGAGGAGTCCTCGGGGCGGCTGCAGCCGCGCATGCTGCAGAACAACCAGATTTTCGAATTTTGACCCAAGGCAAATGCCGCGGGTTGTGGAAAACCGCCTAAAAATCAGGGCGGTGGCGGTTGAATGTTTGCACTGCGGGAGATAGCATAGCCCGCAAGCTCGAATCGAGGGGTCCAAGATGAGCGCCGTTCTCAGCCATCACGCGCCGCAGGCCGACGTCAGCGTCCGGCTCGCGTTCCAGAAGCAGCTGCAGGCGGTCACCAACAAGATTCACGCCACGAGCAATATTGACGAGATCATGCTAGAGGTGAGCGCGGACATCTGCGTGCTGTTCAACGCCGACCGCCTGACGATCTATTCCATCAGCGAGGACCGGCAGGCCATCGTTTCCAAGGTCAAGACCGGCCTCAATTCGTTCAAGGACCTGAAGCTGCCGATCGCGGAGCATTCGATCGCCGGCTACGTCGCCCTCGCCAAGAAAACCGTCAACCTCAAGGACGTCTACGACGATTCAGAGCTGAAGGGGCTCAATCCCAACCTGCGCTTCCTGCAGGAAGTCGACAAGCGCACCGGCTACCGCACCAAGCAGATGCTGGTGTCGCCGATCGTCGACGGCCAGAACCAGGAGCTGATCGGCGTCATCCAGATCATCAACAACAAGGCCGGCGTGCCTTTCGGGCCGCTGACCGAAGACGGGGTGGGCGAGCTCTCGCAGACCCTGGCGATCGCCTTCCGCCAGCGCCAGAAGCCCCAGCAGGTCAAGACCAAGTACGACTACCTGATCTCGGACGCGGTTCTTTCGGCGGGCGAATTCGAGCTTGCCTCGCGCCAGGCGCGCAAGAAAGCGGTGGAGGTCGAGACGGTGCTCACCGAGGAGTTCCAGGTCAAGATCCCGGCGATCGGCAGCGCATTGTCCAAATTCTTCGGCGTGCCCTATGAGCCCTTCAAGCAGGACCGCGTCAAGCCGATGGAGCTGCTGAAGAACCTGAAGCGCGAGTACGTCGAGCAGAACCAGTGGCTGCCGATCGACGACACGAAGGAAGGGCTGATCGTCGTCTGCCTCGACCCCGAGCGCATCCGCAGCTCGCGCATCGCCTCGAACGTGTTTCCGAAAGCGAAGATCGTCTACCGGGTCACGACGCAGAAGGAATTCAAGGACTCGGTCAACCTGTTCTACGGCGCGGAAAGCCTGGACAGCGGCGACATCGGCGACATGCTGTCGAGCCTGGACGACGAGTCCGAGGGCGCGCTCGAAGGCGCGAGCAACGACGAGGTCTCCGCCGCGGCCGACAACGAACTGGTGAAGCTGGTCAACAAGGTGATCATCGACGCCTACAACCAGGGGGCATCCGATATCCACATCGAGCCGTACCCCGGAAAGGTGAAGACCGAGATCCGTTTCCGCAAGGACGGCGACCTGGGACCGTACATCGAGGTGCCGGCGAGCTATCGCTCGGCGCTCGCGGCGCGCATCAAGATCATGTGCGACCTGGACATTTCCGAGAAGCGGCGACCGCAGGACGGCAAGATCAAGTTCAAGAAGTTCGGGCCGATCGACATCGAGCTGCGCGTGGCGACGATTCCGACGGCGGGCGGCGTCGAGGACATCGTCATGCGGATCCTGGCCGCGGGCGAACCGATCCCGCTCGACAAGATGGGCTTCACCAAGGTGAACGAGGAGAACCTGAAGACCACGGTGAGCAAGCCCTACGGCCTGTTCTTTGTCTGCGGTCCTACGGGCTCGGGCAAGACCACTACGCTGCATTCGGTGCTCAAGTTCCTCAATGCGCCCGAAACCAAGATCTGGACGGTGGAGGACCCGGTCGAAATTACGCAGAAGGGCCTGCGCCAGGTGCAGGTCAACAAGAAGGCGGGCCTGGATTTCGCGTCGATCATGAAGTCGTTTTTGCGTGCCGACCCGGACATCATCATGGTCGGCGAGATGCGTGACAAGGAGACCACCTCGACCGGCATCGAAGCTTCGCTCACGGGCCACCTGGTGTTCGCCACGCTGCACACCAACTCGGCACCGGAGTCGATCACGCGCCTGCTCGACATGGGCATGGATCCCTTCAACTTCTCCGACGCGCTGCTCGGCGTTCTCGCGCAGCGGCTCGCCAGGCGCCTGTGCAGTTGCAAGCAGACCTATACGCCGGAGTCGGCCGAGCTGACCTCTTTCCTGCGCGAATACTGCGACGAGCTGCAGAACACGGCGCGGTTCAAGGCCGACCCCAAGGGTGCGATGGAAGCGGTGTACAAGGACTGGGTGCGGCACTACGGCAATGACAAGGGCCAGCTCACGTTTTACAAGCCGGTGGGGTGCGACAAGTGCGGTGGCAACGGTTTCAAGGGCCGCTGCGGACTGCACGAATTGCTGCTCGCCTCCGACCGCATGAAAAAAGCGATCCAGGAGCACGCGCGCGTCGCCGAGATGCTGGCCATATGCCTGGAAGAGGGCATGCGTACGCTGAAGCAGGACGGCATGGAAAAGTGCCTCATGGGGATCACCCACATCAAGGAAGTACGCTCTGTCTGCATCAAGTGAGTCGGCACCGGGCGATGTGCGCCTGAGCCGCACGCTCGACGCGACGCAGGCTCTGGGCTTCTCGGCGGAAGGCCGGACGGCGGCCGACGATCTCGTTCAGCGGCTCGAGCAGCTGAACGCGATCGGAGCGTCGCTTTCCGCGGAGCGCGACATCCACCGCTTGCTCGAGGCAATTCTCACGGCCTCGAAATCGATCACGCGCGCCGACGGCGGCACGCTCTACCGCCTGACCGAGGACGGCACGCTGCGCTTCGAAATCATGCGCACCAGCAGTCTGAAACTTTATCTGGGCGGCACCACCGGCAACGCGATCCCGTTTTATCCCATCCACCTCAAGGGCAAGGATGGCGAGCCGAACCACAGCATGGTTGCCGCCTACGCCGCGCTCACCGGCCGCACGGTGAACATCGCCGACGCCTATACCGCCGACGGCTTCGATTTCACCGGCACGCGCAATTTCGACACCAAAACCGGGTACCGCTCGAAGTCCTTCCTCACGGTGCCGATGGCGAACCACGAGCACGAGATCATCGGCGTGCTGCAGTTGATCAATGCCCAGGACCCGAAAACGGGCGAAATCGTGCCGTTTTCGCCCGCCGACCAGCGGCTGGCCGAATCGCTCGCCTCGCAGGCGGCGATCGCGCTCACCAACCGGATGCTCATCAACCAGCTCGAGCAGCTGTTCGAGTCCTTCATTGCGCTCATCAATACGGCGATTGACGAGAAATCGCCCTATACCAGAGGCCACTGCCAGCGCGTGCCGGCGCTCACCATGATGCTGGCGGAGGCCGTCAATGAAACGGCGGAGGGCCCGCTGCGCGACTTCCAGATGACGGACAAGGACCGCTACGAGCTGAAGATCGCCGGGCTGCTGCACGATTGCGGCAAGGTGACCACGCCGGTGCACGTCGTGGACAAGGCGACCAAGCTCGAGGGCATCTACGACCGCGTCCACCTGATCGACACGCGCTTCGAAATCCTCAAGCGCGACGCCGAGATCGCGATGCTGAAGGACGGCAGCCACGAAGCCCGCATGCGCTATCGCGATCGTCTGCGCCAGATCGACGAGGACCGGATGTTCCTGCGGGCTGCCAACATCGGCGGCGAGCGCATGCGCGACGAGGACGTGGAGCGCATCCGGCGCATCGCCGAGTATCGCTGGACGGATGTTTCCGGTCACGAGGCCAAGTTCCTGTCCAATGACGAGCTGAAGAACCTCACGATCCGCTCGGGAACCCTCACCGCCGAGGAGCGGCAGATCATCAACCACCATATCGTCGCCACCATCAAGATGCTGGAAGCGTTGCCCTGGCCGCGCCACCTGAAGAACGTGCCGGAATACGCGGGCGGGCACCACGAGCGCATGGACGGCAAGGGCTATCCGAGGGGACTGACGCGCGAGCAGATGTCGGTGCAGGCGCGGGTCATGGGCATCGCCGACATCTTCGAGGCGCTGACCGCCAAGGATCGACCGTACAAGAAGGGCAAGACCCTGTCCGAATCGCTGGAGATCCTGGGCCAGTTCAGGCTCAACGGGCACATCGACCCCGAGCTGTTCGACGTGTTCGTGCGCCAGAAGGTCTATCGGCGCTACGCCGAGATGTTCCTCGACAAGGAGCAGATCGACAACGTCGACGAGAGCAAGATTCCCGGCTACGCGCCCTGAGCGAGGAATTCCTCGAGCGCCCGGATCGGCTCGCGGTCGTTGAAAAGCGCGTCGCGGCCTGCCGCCATGCGTGTCCTGATTTGCGCGCGGTAGTCCGCATCCTGCGCCAGCCTGACCGCGAGGGCGACGTACTGCTCGCCGTCCGCGCAGACCAGATCGGCCATGTCCATGCGCTTCAGGATGCCGCTCGCCAGCCGGCCGCGCAGAAAGCGCCCCTCACGCGTCACGATCGGCAGTTCGCATTCCACGGCCTGTAGCGCGGTGTTGAAGCCCGAGAAGCCGATAGTGTCGAGAAATGCGTCGGCGCGTCGCAACAGACCCTGGAACCCGGCGCGGTCCTGCCACAGCAGGAATGTTACGTAGCGCCCGAAATCAAGGCCACGGCGCGTGAACTCGGCGGCGAGGCGATTGCGCAGCGTGGATGACAGGGCGCGGGTGCGGTATTCGAAGAACAGCAGTCGGCAATTTCCCAGCCGGCGGCAGATTTCCGCGAGGACCCAGTCGTGCTCGGGCGCGTACTTGAAGGGTGTGCCTGGACAGACAAGCAGCGGCACGCCGGGCTCGATGCCCCAGCGCATTGCATCGACCGGTTCGGCATCGAGGGTGCTTGGTTGCACGCAGCAGCCGAGC
>JBDTMD010000083.1:0-7040 GCA_039934435.1 Burkholderiales bacterium | reverse complement strand
GCGGCGCACGAGCTGAAGATGGACCCGGCCGAATTCCGGCGGCGCAACATGATTCCGAGCTCGAAGATGCCCTACAAGTTCGTCGGCGGCTTCGAGTACGACTGCGGCGATTTTCCGGGCCTGCTCGAGCAGGCAAAGAAGGACGCCGACTGGGATGGCTTCGAAAAGCGCCGGGCGGCGAGCGCGAAGCAAGGCAAGCTGCGCGGCCGCGGCATCTCCACCTACATCGAGGCGACTGCCCCCGGCGGCTTCGCGCCTTACGACCAGGTGCTGATCAACTGGGAAAAGGACGGCAGCGTCACGTTGCGCACCGCCTCGCACAACCACGGCCAGGGCCATGAGACCGCGTTCGCGCAGATCGTCGCCGGCGTGTTCGGCATCCCGATGACGATGTTCCGCCTCAAGACCTCCGAGCCCGACACGAACTTCGTCGCCAACCCGACCGGCGGCTCGAGGACGCTGCATGGACTCGGGAGCGCGATGTTGCTCGCCGCGCGCGAGATCGTGCAGAACGGGCTCGACCTTGCGGCCGAGGAACTGGAGACAGCGAAGACCGACCTCGAATTCGTGAAAGGCGACTACCGGATCAAGGGCACCGATCGCAAAATCGCGCTCACGGCACTGGCGCAGAAGCACCCGGGCAAGCTCGACCTCGATTTCAAGGAGCGGCCCAAAGTGCCTTCGACTTACCCCAACGGCTGCCATATCGCCGAGATCGAGGTCGAGCCGGACACGGGCGAAGTGGAGATCGTGTCGTACCTCGCCTGCGACGACGCCGGCAACCTGATCAACCCGCAGATCGTCGAGGGGCAGATGCAGGGCGGCATCACGCAGGGCGCCGGCCACATCTTCGCCGAGCAGGCGATCTACGATTCGAGTGGCCAGCTCCTGACTGGCAGCTTCATGGACTACGCCATGCCGCGCCCAGGGCTGGTTGGCGGCTTGCGCGTCACCGAGCATCCAGTGCCGACGGCGACCAATCCGCTCGGCGCCAAGGGCGTGGGGGAGGCGGGCGTCACCGGCTCGATGCCGTGCTTGATGAACGCGGTGATGGATGCGCTGCGCCAGGCGGGCGTCACCCACTTCGACATGCCGGCAAGCCCGCAGCGCGTATGGCAGGCGCTGCGCGAGGCGAAAGGCGGCAAGCCGGCGGCGCTGGCGGTATCGCAATCGTAGGGTGGGCCAGGGCCCACCCTACTTGAACCGTCGTTCTTCCCACCACGGATAGAACGGCGGCATGTCGCGCGAGACGCGCATGCCGAATTTCGGCGCGCGCTTTTCCTTGAACGCTGCGATGCCTTCGGCGACGTCGGGCGAGGCCCCCATGTGGAAGATGCCGCGCGAATCGACCTTGTGCGCTTCCATCGGGTGGTCGGCGCCGAGCATGCGCCACAGCATCTGCCGCGCGAGCGCCACGGACACCGGCGCGGTGTTGTCGACGATCTCCTTCGCCAGGGCGCGCGCCGCGAGTAGCAACTCATCCGGCGCGAGTACTTTCGACACCAGCCGGCCCGCCAGCGCTTCGCCGGCGTCGAACACTCTGCCCGACAGCGTCCACTCGAGCGCCTGCGCGATGCCGACCAGCCGCGGCAGGAACCAGCTCGAGCAGGCCTCGGGCACGATGCCGCGGCGCGTGAAGACGAAGCCGAAGCGCGCCGCGCTCGAGCACAGGCGCACGTCCATCGGCAACAGCATCGTCGCGCCGATGCCCACCGCCGGCCCGTTCACCGCGGCGATCACCGGTTTTTTCATCTCGAAGATGCGCAGCGTCACCTGGCCGCCGCCGTCGCGGTGCGTCTCGGCGTTCAGGCCTTCGCGCTTGGCGTAATCGAAGGTCGCGCTGCCTGCCGCAAGGTCGGCGCCGGCGCAGAACGCGCGGCCCGCGCCGGTGACGATCACCGCGCGCACCTCGTCGTCGGCGTCGGCTTTCGAAAACGCGTCGACCAGCTCATCGCGCATGACGCGGGTAAAGGCATTGAGCTCGTCGGGACGGTGCAGCGTTACGGTGGCAACGCGCGCGGCCACCTCGTAGCGAATTTCGCTGTAGGGCATGCAGGACCTCTTCAGTGGATGCGGCGCCCGTCGCGCGCGCGCAAAGTACTACACTACCCGCAAGGAGGCCGCATGGCGAAGCTGATGGTGAACGGCGTCGAGCGCGATGCCGCGTTGGAGGATACGGCGCCGCTGCTGTGGGCGCTGCGCGAGGATCTCGGCCTGACCGGCACCAAGTTCGGCTGCGGCATCGCCGCCTGCGGCGCCTGCACGGTGCTGGTGGACGGCCAGCCGACGCGCTCGTGCGTCATGCCGATCGCGGCAGTGATCGGCAAGCCGATCCACACCATCGAAGGCGCCGCGGCGCGCAAGCCCTATGCGGCGGTGCGCGAGGCGTGGATCGCCGAGCAGGTGCCGCAATGCGGCTACTGCCAGTCCGGCATGGTGATGGCGACCGTCGCGCTGCTTGAGCAAAAACCCATGCCGAGCGACGCCGACATCGACGCGGCGATCACCAACATCTGCCGCTGCGGCACCTACCCGCGCATCCGCAAGGCGATCCACCGCGCCGCCGCCGACCTCGCGAAGGGCGCGCGATGATCAAGAGCCGCACGCGCCGGCGCCTGCTGATCGCCGCGGGCCTGGTCGGCGGCGCGTTCCTCGTCGGCGGCTATTTCTTCTACCGCCCGCGCGACCGCCTGCGGCTGCCGGTGGGCGCGGCGGTGCCCAAGGGCGTGGCGTGGGTGACCGGCTGGCTGCGAATCGGCGCCGATGGCAGCGTCACCGTCGCGGTGCCGCGCCAGGAAATGGGGCAGGGGGTCACGACCGCCTTGCCGATGCTGGTGGCCGAAGAGCTCGATTGCGACCCGGCGAGCCTGCGCTTCGCGCAGGCGCCGATCGATTCCCTGTACGCCAACGCCACCATGATCGCCGACGGCGTGCCGTTCCGCCCCGACGACCATGGCTGGCTGGCGCGCATCGCGCGCGTTTCGCAATACAAGGTGGGCGAGTTGCTCGGCGTGCAGGCGACCGGCGGCTCATCGAGCGTGCGCGACGGCTGGGAGGTGATGCGCCAGGCCGGCGCCGCCGCGCGCGCCATGCTGGTCGGCGCGGCCGCGGCGCGCTGGGGCGTGGCGGCGGGCGAGTGCCGCACCGAGCGCGGCGTCGTGAGTTATTCGAATCGCAGCCTGCGCTACGCCGAGCTGGTGGCGGAAGCCGCACGCCAGCCGATTCCGCAGCAGCCCGCGCTCAAGGATCCCGCGCGCTACCGCGTCATCGGCACCGCCATGGCGCGGCTCGACGTGCCGGCGAAGACCGACGGCAGCGCGCAATTCGGCATCGACGTGCGCGTGCCCGGCATGCGCTACGCCGCGATCGTGCAATGCCCGGTGTTCGGCGGCACGCTCAAGCGCGTCGACGCCGCCAAGGCAAAGGCGATGCTCGGCGTGCTGGAGGTATTCGAGCTCGAAGCGACCTCGACCTCGGCGGCGGCGGTGGCGGTGGTCGCCGACAGCTGGTGGCACGCGAAAAGCGCGCTCGGCGCGCTCGACGTTGAATGGAACGAAGGCGCGAACGCGCGGCTCGATTCGGCGGCGCAGCGCCAGCTCTACGCCAACCTGCTGGCGGACGCGGAAGGGCGGGTTTACGAGAAAGTGGGCAACCCGCTCGTCGAGCTGACTGCGGAAAGGCAGGTGCTGCAGGCGCGCTACGAAGTGCCGTATCTCGCGCACGCCACGATGGAGCCGATCAACTGCACGGCGCGGGTCAAGGACGGGCGCTGCGAGATCTGGGTCGGCAGCCAGGCGCCGACGCTGGTGCAGTGGCTCGCCGCGGGCCCGGCGGGCGTCGATCGCGACAAGGTGACGGTGCACACGCCGTTCCTCGGCGGCGGCTTCGGCCGGCGCGCGGAGATGGACGTGGTGGTGCAGGCAGCGTCGATCGCGCGGCGCATGGCGGGGACGCCCGTGCAATTGCTGTGGTCGCGCGAGGAAGACATGCAGCACGACCTCTACCGGCCGATGGCGATGGCGCAGTTGCGTTGCGCGCTCGATGCGCAGGGCGGCATCCGCGCCTGGCATCACCGCATCGTCGGCCAGTCCTGCACCGGCGGCATCACGGCACGGCTGCAGCCGCTCGCGGCCTCCGACCTGATGAAGGACAAGACGACAGCCGAAGGTGCGTTCGACCTTGCGTACGCCATGCCGCATCGACTCGTCGAGCACGTGCTGGTCCACCAGCCGGTGCCGGTCGGCTTCTGGCGCAGCGTCGGCCACAGCTACAACGCCTTCTTCGTCGAGGGCTTCCTCGACGAGGTGGCGCATTCGGCGCGGCGCGATCCCTACGAATTCCGGCGCGCGCTGCTCGCGGGCGCGCCGCGCCACCGGCGCGTGCTCGAGACCGCGGCGCTGAAGGCGGGCTGGGGCACGCCGCTGCCGCCGCGCACCGGGCGCGGCATCGCGCTCGCCGAGTCGTTCCACTCGATCGTCGCCCAGGTGGCCGAGGTCGAGGTCGGCGCGGACAAGACGGTGCGCGTCAAGCGCGTGGTGTGCGCCATCGACTGCGGCAAGGCGGTCAATCCGGGAATCGTCGCGGCGCAGATGGAAAGCGGCATTGTTTTCGGTCTCACCGCGGCGCTTCACGGCGCGATCACGCTGAAGAACGGCCGCGTCGAGCAGAGCAATTTTCCGAGCTACGACATGGTGCGCCTGGCCGACAGCCCGGCGATCGAAACCCACATCGTGGACAGCGGCTGGGAGCACCTCGGCGGCGTCGGCGAGCCCGGCACGCCGCCGATCGCGCCGGCGGTGGCCAACGCGGTGTTCGCCGCGACCGGCCAGCGCCTGCGCCGGCTGCCGCTCAGGCTCGGCTAGCGCTTGCCGACGACGCGATCGACCATCTCGCGCGCCGCGCCGAGATAGTTCGACGGGTCGGTGAGTTTCTCCAGCGCCTTGCGCTCGAGGTGCTTCGAGACTTCAGGCACCTTGGCGAGCGCCTCGGCGAGGCTGCCGCCTTTTTCCGCCACCGCGCGGCACGCGTCGTAGACCACGTCGTGCGCTTCATTGCGGCCCATGTGCGGCGCGAGGCCCATCATCACGGCTTCGGCGACGATCAGGCCGTTGGTCATGTCGAGGTTCTTTCTCATGCGCGCCTCGTCGACGATCAGGCCGTCGAGCATGAACTTCGCCTGGTGCAGCGCACCGCCGCTGAGGATGAAGGCTTCGGGCAGCGCGATCCATTCGGCGTGCCACGGGCCGGTGGCGCGCTCGAAGTCCTGCACCATTGCGTCGAGCATCAGGCCGGCGTGCTGGCGCACCGCCTCGGCGGCGGCGAGGATCAGCTCGGCGGAAATCGGATTTCTCTTCTGCGGCATGGTGCTGCTCGCACCGCGCCCCTGCACGAAGGGTTCGCTGACTTCCGCCACCTCGGTGGAAGCCATCAGCATCACGTCGAAAGCGATCTTGCCCAATGAGCCGGTGACCAGGCCGAGGAAATCCAGCGCTTCGGCCAGGCCGTCGCGCGCCGCGTGCCAGGTCGCGGCGGGCTGACCGAGTTTCAATTCTTCGATGACCGCCTTCTGCACCTCCATGCCGCGCGCGCCGAGCGAGGCGAGCGTGCCCGCGGCGCCGGCGAACTGGCCGACGAGCACCCGGGGCTTGAGTTGCTGCAGGCGCTCGGCATGCCGGTCGAGCATCGCCAGCCAGATCGCGAGCTTGTAGCCAAACGTCACGGGCAGGGCCTGCTGCAGGTGCGTGCGCCCCGCCATCGGCGTGTCGCGGTAGCGCTTCGCCTGGCGCACGAGGATCGCGCGCAGCGTGTCGATGTCTTGCTCGATCAGCGCCAGCGCATCGCGCACCTGCAGCACCACGGCGCTGTCCATGATGTCCTGCGTGGTCGCGCCCCAGTGCAGAAACTTGCCGGCTTCGCCGCACTGGGCGGCAAGTTGCCTCACGAGCGGCAGGATCGGGTAGCCGACGGTCTCGGTTTCCTTCTTCAGCCGCTCGAGATCGAGCCTGGATGAATCGCACTTCGCGGCGATGTCCTTCGCCGCCGGCGCCGGAATGACGCCGAGCCTGCCTTGCGCACGCGCGAGCGCGACCTCGACCTCGGTGTAGCGGGCGAGGAGCGCGCGGTCCTCGAAGATGGCGCGCATCGCCGGCGTGCCGAAGGCATCGCGGAAGATAGCGGAGTCGAGGACGGTGGCGGCCACGGATGCGCGCGCGAGTCTACACCGGGAAGGCCTTGCTGAAAAATTCCGCAAGGCGCTGCCCGGCGCGCGCGCCCAGCGCCGCCGCGGGCGCATTGACATGCGAAACGAGGCCGCTGTCCCACATCGAGCACGCCTCGCCGATGCGCGCACTTGCCGCGCTCACCGTGACCGCCGCAATGCCGCGATCGGCGAGCACCGGCAATCGCGTCATGTCGTCGGCCTTCGCGCCCGCGTCGTGAAACGCCGCGGCGCGCGCCGCCACCGGGATCGCTGTCTCGATGCGCCCGCCGTGCAGCGCCCCGTGCGAGCCGAAGATCAGCAGGCTGCCTGCGTCGTCGGCACGCGCGAGTCCCACCGAATCGAGCGCCCAGATCCGCGGCGGCGCGTTGCGAAGCAAAAATCGCCCTTCGCCTGGTGAAGACAGCGCGCCCGTGGGCTGCGGCGCGCGCGTCAGCAGCACCGCGGCATCGCGCACCGCCATTCCCGCCACGACGCCGCAGGCCGCGGCGAGTGCATTGGCGCGGCTCACCACGCCGCGCGACAAAGTGTCCGTGCCGTCGCCGATCCGCGCCGTGGCGTGGCTGGCCGCCGCCGCGGCCATGCCGACGCCTTCGAGCGCCGCCAGCCCGGCAACGCCGGCCTCTTCCTTGCCGATGCCGGCGTCGTTGAGGATGACGGCATGCACCCCGGCGCGCGAAGCGTAGTAAGCCGCGATTCTCCCGGCGTGCGAACCCGCCACCAGCACCGCGCCGCGATGCTCCGCGCCGAGCTCGGTGACGCTATCCGCGGTGAGCAGGGCGGGCATGGCGGAGCTCGATGCAGGCCGCGGCGATCGCCTGCG
>JBDTMD010000082.1:0-7043 GCA_039934435.1 Burkholderiales bacterium | reverse complement strand
GCGCGTCTTCTCGTATTTCTCGCCCGGGTTGCCCAGGCCGACGATGAGGCGGATCTTGGACAGCGGCTACTTCTTTTCTTTCTTGTCCGACTTGTCCGCGCCCTTGTCGGCGGCTTTGCCCTTGTCGCCGGGCACTGCTGCTTTGCCCTTGTCGCCCGGCGCGGCAGCCTTGCCCTTGTCGCCGGCGGCAGCCGGCGCGCCTTCGCCCGGCTTGTCCGCCGCCGCCTGCTCGGTGGTCGGCACTTCGCCCGCGGCCGGCACGGCCTCGGCAGACACCGCTTCCTCCTCGGTGACCAGCGCCGGCAGGGTGCAAGTGGCGACGACCGGGTCGTCATCCTTGTGCAGGTTGGCTTCCACGCCTTTGGGCAGCGCGAGTTGGCGCGCGTGCACCGAATTGCCGACCGAGATCAACGCCAGGTCGACCTCGATGAATTCGGGCAGGTCGTCCGGGAAGCAGCTGACGTCGAGCTCGGTGAGCACGTGCGTGATCACGCCCATCTGCTCCTTCACGCCCGGTGAGCCGGCCGCATTGACGAAGTGCAGCGGCACCTTCATGTGGATCTTCTTGTCCTTGGAGACGCGCTGGAAGTCCACGTGCTGCACCTGCGACTTCACCGGATGCATGTTGAAGGCGCGCAGCAGCACCTGCTCGGCGCCGCCATCGTGCTTCAGCGTCAGGATCGAGGCGTGGAATTTCTCGTCGGTCAGGTTGCGCAGCAGCTCCTTGTGGTCGAGCTCGATATTCACGGCGTCTTTGTCTCCGCCGTAGACGATGCCGGGGACGCGGCCCGCGCGGCGCAGGCGGCGGCTCGCACCCGTACCTTGCACATTGCGCTGGCTGGCGTTGATTTCGAATTTCATTAACTGCTCCTTGTTGAGCCGCCGGTCCCGCGACCAGGCCCCGGCGGGGTTGATGAATCTATTCGATGAACAGAGAACTCACCGAGTCCTCGGTGAAGATGCGCAGGATAGTCTCGGCCAGCAGCCCCGCCACCGACAGCTGGCGGATCTTGGCGCTGGCGCGCGCGTCCTCGCGCAGCGGGATGGTGTCGGTCACCACCAGCTCGTCGAGGTCGGAGGCGTCGATGCGCTCGACCGCCGACCCCGAGAGCACGGCATGCGTGCAGTAGGCCACCACCCGCGTGGCGCCTTCTTCCTTCAGCACTTGCGCCGCCTTCACCAGCGTGCCGGCAGTGTCGACCATGTCGTCCATGATCACGCAGCTGCGGCCCTTGACCTCGCCGATGACGTTCATCACTTCCGAGACGTTGGCTTTCGGCCGGCGCTTGTCGATGATCGCCAGGTCCGACTCCAGGCGCTTGGCGAGCGCGCGCGCCCGCACCACGCCGCCGACGTCCGGCGACACCACGATCAGGTTCTCGTAGCCCTGCTTCCAGACGTCGCCGAGCAG
The DNA here is from genome assembly GCA_039934435.1 of Burkholderiales bacterium. Taxonomy (GTDB): domain Bacteria; phylum Pseudomonadota; class Gammaproteobacteria; order Burkholderiales; family SG8-39; genus JAABQT01. Next base: position 5,632 of record JBDTMD010000082.1, on the reverse strand, counting down.
CACCGGCGCCGCGTACACGTTGTCGACCGGCATGTCGAAGAAGCCCTGGATCTGGTCGGCGTGCAGGTCCATGGTGAGCACGCGCGCCACGCCCACCGAGGTCAGCATGTTGGCCACCACCTTGGCGCTGATGGCGACGCGCGCCGAGCGCGGGCGGCGGTCCTGGCGCGCGTAGCCGAAGTACGGAATCGCGGCGGTGACGCGCGCGGCCGAGGAGCGCTTGAGCGCGTCCACCATCACCAGCAGCTCCATCAGATTGTCGTTGGTCGGCGCGCAGGTCGACTGCAGCACGAACACGTCCTTGCCGCGCACGTTTTCCATGATCTCCACCATCACCTCGCCGTCGGAGAAGCGGCCGACGATGGCACGGCCCAGCGACATGTTGAGGTGCTTGGTGACGTCCTGGGCGAGCCGCGCATTAGCGTTGCCGGCGAACACCATCAGGCGCTCCATCACGGCGGCGGGGGCGGTGGCGATCTTGTTCACGATGCAGGGCGCAATTGGCTGGGGAGGTAGGACTCGAACCTACGAATGCCGGAATCAAAATCCGGTGCCTTAACCAACTTGGCGACTCCCCAAAAAGTTCAAAAATCAAACAGCGGGTGACGCTCAAGCCCCCGCGAGACAAATCCGCGCATCGCGCCGGGCAACTTGCCCAGCACCGCCTGCGCGTCGGCCTGCGCCGCGAATTCGGCAAACACGCACGCCCCCGATCCCGTCAGCCGCGCCTGCGGACGCCGCGCGCGCAGCCACGCGAGGTGCGCCGCGATCTCCGGGCTGCGCCGCAGCGCCACGGCTTCGAGATCGTTGCCGCCAAGTGCGTAGAAAAAGGGCGGTATTTTGAGTCGTTTCGTATTACGTGTCAACGCGTTATCGCTGAAGACGTCGGCCGTCTTCAGGGTCACGGGCGGCACCAGCACAAGGTACCAGGCCGCGGGCAGCGCCAGGGGTCGCAATTGCTCGCCGACGCCCTCGCCGATCGCGTTTTCGCCGAACACGAAGAACGGCACGTCGGCGCCGAGCCGCGCGGCGAGCGCCTGCAATCGCTGGCGCGGCCAGCCCAGGCCCCAGAGCCGATTGAGGACGATCAGCGTGGTGGCCGCGTCCGAGGAGCCGCCGCCGAGGCCACCGCCGATCGGCAGGCGCTTGTCCAGCGCGAGGTCGGCGCCCCGTTCGCAGGCGCTCGCCTCCTGCAACAGGCGTGCCGCGCGCACGCAAAGATCTTGCGTTGCGGCAACGCCGGGCAGCGGATCGTGGCGCCGGATCTCGCGATCGGCGCGCACCGCGATGCCGACGCGATCACCGTGCTCGACAAGGCGAAACGCGGTCTGCAGCTCGTGCATGCCATCGGCGCGCCGGCCGAGCACGTGCAGGAACAGGTTCAGCTTTCCCGGCGCCGGGAACCAGTTCATTTCCACTCGGAGATCGCGAGCCGCAGCTCCAGGCCGGGGTAGCGCAGGCGCAGGCGCGCGGGGCGTCCGGCCTCGTATTCCAGATAGTCGATGCGCCAGCCCTGCTGCTCGAGCGTCGCGAGGCGCCCGTCGGCGGCGTAGGTCGATTGCGACGGCGAGCCCGCCGCCGGCCGCGCGCGAACCCAGTCGGCGAGCCCGAGCAGCGGCAGGCGAAAGCCCAGCACTTCCTCGGTCAGCGTTTCGGCGTCGGCCGCGCTGTAGCGCCGGTCGTCGGCGGTGACCAGCGTGACCAGCGCGTCGCGCCGCGTGACGCGTGCCAGCCCCTGGCCGAAGGGCGAACTGATCAGCACTTCGTCGCGCGCCACGTCGTGGCGCCAGGCGAGCTGGCCCGCGGCCGCGTCATCGCGGTAGCGCGCGGCGAATCGCGCGGTAAGCTCGAACTCCACGCTCTCGCCTGGCGCGCGTTCGGTGAGCCCGGCGCAGCCGGCGGCGGCGAGCGCGGCGGCAACGGCGAAGGCGCGCAGGACGGGATTCACGCGTGGCGCGGGCGCGCTAGCGGCGCAGGCGCTTCACGGTCTTCTGCAGCGTCTCGTTGTCGGGATGGCTCTTGAGCCCTTCCTGCCAGATGCGCTCGGCCTCGACAAGCGCGCCCTTCTGCCACAGCACTTCGCCGAGGTGCGCCCCGATCTCCGCGTCCTGCCGGCCGAGATAGGCGCGCCGCAGGTATTCGGCTGCGCCCTTCAGGTCGCCCAAGCGGTAGAGCACCCAGCCCATACTGTCGATGATGTAGGCGTCGTCGGGAGCAAGCTCCAGCGCGCGCTCGATGAGCTTGCGCGCTTCGGGCAGGCGTAAGTTGCGCTCGGCGTACGAGTAGCCGAGCGCGTTGTAGGCGTGCGCGTAGTCCGGCTTGACGCGCATCAGCGTGCGCAGGCTCGATTCCAGCACGTCGAAGCGCTCCAACTTCTCCGCCGTCAGCGCGTGGTCGTAGAGCAGCTCGGGCTGCTCGGGCTGCGCCTGCAGCGCCTTGCCGAGAAGATCGAACGCGTCGCGGTTCTGGTTGGCGTCGCGCAGCAGTTGCGCCTCGGCGATCAGCACCTGTATGTGCTGGTCGCCCTGCGCGTCCAGCGTGCGCAGGTATGCGCGCGCCTCCTCCAGCTGGCCCTGCTTGGCCATCACGTTGGCGATGCGCAGGCGCGCCGGCAGGACCTGGTCGCCGCGCTCGATGCTGCCATACCACTTGCGCGCTTCCTGCCACTTCTTCTGTTCCTCGGCCGCCTGTCCGAGCGTGTAGCGCACGCCTTCCGGATCGCGAAAGCCCATCTCCAGCAGGCGCTTGAGGCTCGTTTCGGCGGTGGCGTAGTCCTTGAGTTGCAGCGCGAGCAGCCCGACCGCAAAGCGCACGTCGCCGTTGTCGGGGAAGTCCGCCAGCAGCTTCTCGAACTGCACGCGCGCCGCGACGTACTTGCGCTCGCCGACCAGCAGGCGCGCATAGGCGAGGCGCGCTTCGCGCGCCTTCGGATTGCGCTCGAGGAACCCGGCGAGCAATTGCGCCGCGAGTTCGGGCGAACGGCGTTGCAGCACCTGTGCCTCGTAGATGGCGGCCGCGTCCCAGTCCGGGCGCAGCTGCGCGGCGCGGCGCGCCGCCGCCAGCGCCGCGGCATCGTCGTCCGCGGCGAACGCAGCCTGCGCGATCGCCAGCTGCGCCTGCGGCAGCTCGGGATGGCGCGCGGCCAAAGAGCGCACCACGCGCAAGTTGGCCGGCTTGTCGGGATTGCCGGCGAGCACGCGCCCGAGTTGCAGAAAGCCGTTCGCCGCGGCATCGCCGTCGCGCTCGAGCAGCTTCGCCAGCAGCGGCTCGGCATCGTCAACCTTGCGCGCGCTGACCAGCAGCGCGGTCAGCGTCTGCAGCGCCTGCACCGAATCCGGGTCCGCTTCGTACCAGACGCGCGCCGCCTCCAGCGCGAACTGCGGCGCGCGGGCGAAATTGGCGACCTCCACGGCGCGGCGCGCAACGCGCGGATCCCTGGTGCGCTGCGCCAGGTCGGCGTAGGTCTGCGCCGCCAGCGCCGGGTCGCCGCGCTGCAGCGCGATTTCGGCGAGCAGCAACTCGTAGAGCAGCGGCTCGGTCAGATCCTGCGCCGGCAGGCGCGCCGTGGAGGCGTCCGCAGCGGCGGCTTCCGCGGCGGCGGCGGCCTGCGCCGCCTCCTCGTCGTCGGCCTGCGGCTGCGCCAGCGCGACGCAGGCGGCGAGCGGCAGAATCAGGAGCAGCGTGTACAGGCGAATTACTGCGGACATGTCGAGAGGAGTGTAGGTATATTTGGTGCCCCGCACAAGCAACAAAGTTCCATGCCAGAGCTCCCGGAAGTAGAAGTCACGCGCCGCGGCATCGCGCGCGCGCTCGCCGGACAGCGCATCTCGGCGATCGCGGTGCGCGAGCCACGCCTGCGCTGGCCGGTGCCGGACGCAGTGCGCGGCCTCGCCGGGCTCACCGTGCGCTCGGTGAAGCGCCGCGCCAAGTACCTGCTGCTCGATTGCGGCGACGGCGAGTTGATCGTGCACCTCGGCATGAGCGGCAGCCTGCGCGTGCTACCCGCGGGCACCGCGTTCGACAAGCACGATCATTTCGACCTGGTGCTCGGCGCGCGCCTGCTGCGCCTGCGCGACCCGCGGCGCTTCGGCGCGGTACTGTGGCGCAAGACCGGCGACGCGCCGCATCCGCTGCTCGCGCACCTGGGCATCGAGCCGCTGTCGCGCGCGCTCGACGGCGCGCGCCTGCACGCGCTGACGCGCGCGCACCGCGCCGCGATCAAGGTGTTCCTGATGGACAGCCGGCGCATCGTCGGCGTCGGCAACATCTACGCCAGCGAGGCGCTGTTCCGCGCGCGCATCGATCCGCGCACGCCGGCACGGCGCCTGTCGCCGGAGCGTTGCGCGCGCCTCGCGCGCGCCATCAAGGACACGCTGCGCGCCGCGATCCGCGCCGGCGGCTCGTCGCTGCGCGACTACGTCGGCGCCGACGGCGGCTACGGCTGCTTCCAGCTGCGCACGCGGGTCTACGACCGCGAGGGCCTGCCCTGCCGGCGCTGCGGCGCGCCGGTGCGGCGCTTCGTCCAGGGCCAGCGCTCGACCTACTTCTGCGCCGCCTGCCAGCGCTAGAGCGTCACTTCCTGCCGAGCGATTTCACCTTCGCGTCGAGCCGCTTGCCGACGAAGGGGTGCACGAACTTGGAGACATCGCCGCCCAGGATGGCGATCTCGCGCACCAGCGTCGCCGAAATGAACATGTGCTGCTCGGAGGGCGTGAGGAAAATGGTCTCGAAATCCGGGTACAGGCTGCGATTCATGCCGGCGAGCTGGAACTCGTACTCGAAGTCCGACACCGCGCGCAGGCCGCGGATCACCACGTGCGCGTCGTGCTTGCGCACGAATTCGGTGAGCAGCCCGGTGAAACTCGTGATCTGCACGTTCTTCAGGTCGCCAAGGACCTCCTGCGCCATGGCCGTGCGCTCCCGCAGCGTGAAGAAGGTGCTCTTGCCGCGGCTGATGGCGACGCCGACGATCAGCGGGTCGAACAGCTTCGCCGCGCGCCGCACCAGATCTTCGTGGCCGCGCGTGAGCGGATCAAAGGTCCCCGGGTAAACCGCTCGGATCATGTCCGCTCCATTGCAGTAGTTGGTAGCTCACCTGCCCGGCGCGCGAGCGCTTCAGCTCGCGCCACGGTGCCGCCGCGACCGCCGGCTGCGCCGCCTCCAGGTACACGCGCGCGCCGGGCAGCAGCCGCACGGGTAGCGCGTCGAGCAGCGCCGGCAGGGCATTCTGCCTGAACGGCGGGTCGAGGAAAACCACATCGAAGCGCTCGCCGCCGTGCACCAGATACGCAAGTGCGTCGCCGGCGACGATCTCGACGGCCGCGGCGCCGAGCTGCTCGCGGCTGCGGCGCAACGCCGCCGCAACGCCGCGGTCCGCTTCCACCATCACCACGCGCGCCGCCCCGCGCGAGGCGGCCTCAAAGCCGAGTGCGCCGCTGCCGGCGTAGAGGTCGAGGCACGCGGCGCCGTCGAGCCGCTGGCCGAGCCAGTTGAACAGCGTCTCGCGCACGCGATCCGGCGTGGGCCGCACGCCGGCGGCCGCCGGCACGTCGACGCGCCGGCCGCGCATTTCGCCGCCGACGATGCGCACGCGGCCGCGCGGCGCTCGCTTGTTAGAATCCACCGCACGATG
>JBDTMD010000081.1:0-7125 GCA_039934435.1 Burkholderiales bacterium | reverse complement strand
GGTGGCGACGCCATACGGGAAATTGAAGCGCGCCGCGGCCCCGGTCCCGCCGACGCTTCCCGGTTCCGCCATGTCCCCGGCAAAGAGATCGAGAGACGCAGCGGCGCTAACCGCTGACGAGTTAGCCGGTGGCGCGTTAGCGCCGGCCTGGTCGCCGCCCCCGCCGCCGCACGCCGCAAGAAACGCAACGAACAGACCCGCAAAGGCCACGCAGGACAAGCGCGTCAAGATCTGCTTGATATCGTTCTTCCTTATGGAAGAACAGGATATGCCGTGAACCTCGGCGTGAATTGCCCAGGCGCAATCCGTTCGGACTATTCGGACTAACTTGATCCGATCGGACTATCGGCAGCGCCACCTTTTCCGCTGATCCCGGCCTCGTCGACCCGCCCCATGAAGCTCGGAGCGGCAGCGCGCAACCGCTCAGCGTCCATGCGGCCGCTGCGCGTCATGTAGTCGTAGGCGAGCCCGAGAGCGTCGAAGCGCTGCATGCGGGCTGGAAACTGCTCGTACCAGTAAGAGCTCGCATTCGCCGCCGCGAACAGCTTCTCCACCACCGGGCGGCGCTCCCGCTCGAACGCCGCCAGCGCCCGCGGCACGTCCTCCCCCGCTTCGGCGAACGCAAGGTCGAGCGCGATGGCGTCCTCGAAAGCGAGACGCGTCCCGGAGCCGATGGAGAAGTGCATGCTGCGCAGCGCGTCGCCGACCAGCACGCGGTTGCCCGCGGACCAGATGTCGTTGGCGAGCAGCGGGAACTGCCGCCAGATGGAATTGTTCGACTCGAGCACATGGCCACCGAGGTCCGCCGCAAACACGCGCCGGCAGTAGGCCCGCGATTCGGCGTCGCCCATGCGGTCGAGGCCGGCGCGCGCCCAGGTCGCCGCGTCGCACTCGACGATGAAGGTGCTCATCTGCGGGCTGTAGCGGTAGTGATGCGCCACGAATGCGCCCTCAGCGCTGTCGCGGAAAGTGAGCGTAAGGCAGTCGAAGGGCTGGCGCGTGCCGTACCAGACGAACCGGTTGGTGAGCTGTTCGATGCGCGGCGCAAAGCCTTCAGTTCCGCGCACGACAGAATTCAGGCCGTCGGCGCCGACCACCAGGTCGGCGTGCGGCGGCGACTCGAGGCGCCGCCCAAACTGCATCTCGACCCCTTCGGCGCGGCACAGTTCCTGCAGGAAGCGCAGCAGCTGCAGACGGGCGATGGCGGAAAAACCGTTGCCATCGATGTCGATCACCTCGTCGCGGTGCACGATGCGCTGCATCGGCCACGACTCCATGCGCGCGGCGAGCGCGGCGTGCAGGTCGGGCGCGTCGCGCTCGAGGAACGCCAGTGCCCCCTGCGAGAATACGACGCCGAAGCCGAAGGTGGCGTCGACCGGGTTCTGCTCGGCGACCTCGACGCGCCAGCCGGGAAAGCGCCGCTTGGCGAGCAGGGCGAACAGCAGCCCGGCCGGTCCGGCGCCAAGAATGGCGATCTTCATGCCCCAGCGGCGGGCATTCGAGGATTACCGGGTGCGGTACACGACGAGCTTGTCGGCCGCGGATTCCGGCGTCCAGATCTCGCCCTTGCGGCCGTGGATCTGGCGCACGTTGGCGGTGGCGCTCGACGATCTGAAGGATTCGAATTTCTGCGTCGCCGGGTCGAAGCGCAGCATCGCCTGCGCCGACCACTCCGACACCCACACCTTGTCCGCCTCGTCGACGTAGACGGCGTACACGCGCGGGCGCTCGCCCGGGGCCTTCCACTGCGCCCAGGCGCCGGACTTCGGGTCGTAGCGGCCGAGCTGGCCGGCGTTCCACTCGGCCACCCAGACGTGGCCCCTGGAATCCGACCACACGCGCCGCGCGCCCTGGCCGCGCGTCGGCGGCTCGATCACAGCGGCCTTGCCGGTGGCCGCGTCGATCCGCGCGATGTGCGACCCGGCGAGCGACGCGTAGTAGACGATGCCCTCCGGCGTGACGTGAATGCCATAGGGGCCCCGCCCTTTCGGGGCATCGAACACTGTCAGGTCGCCCGTTTTCGGATCGAGCCGACCGTAGTAGCCACTCTGCCCGGTAAACCAGTGGATGCCCGCCCGGTCGAAGATCGCGGTGTTGAGGTTGGCGTAACCCGTGGCCTGCGGCAGGCGCCACGCTTTTACGGCACGGGTCTGCGGATCCACGCGCACGATCGCGTTCTGGCCGCCGTCGGTGAGCCAGGGAGCGCCATCCGCACCGAGGATTACGCCGTGCGGCGCGGACCCGGCGCCCAGAGGAATCAGGTCGACCTTGCCGGTCTGCGGATCGAGGCGGCCCAGCTCGCCGCTGCGCTGCGCCGAAAACCACACCGGCCCGCCGGGCGCGGGATCGGCCCACACGTCGTGCGCGCCGACGCCCGCCGGCAGCGGATATTCCTGGATCGTGACCTCGGCATGGACGGCGCCCGCCGCCAATGCCGACAACAGAACCGCTAGAATTCTCATGTGGCGTCTCTTGGCATCGAAACCGGAATCGCAATGCTAGCTGCGTTGCCGGAGCCGGCGGCGCAGCAAGATACAAATTGTTACGCCTTGTTACGCAAGGCACGGCAGCATGGGACTACCCTGAGGTCGATGAAGCGAGGCTTGATCCTGCTGGCGGCGGCCTGCATCGGCGCTCTGGCCATCGCCGCCCCGGCCGACGCCCATGGCGGCGGCCGCGTGCGCTTTGGCGTCGTCATCGGCGGGCCGCTATGGTGGGGCTACCATCCGTGGCCGTACTACCCGCCCTATGAGCGCGTCATCGTCGAGCGCCCGAATCCGACGGTGTACGTGGAAAAGGACTCGGCTGGCGATGAGCGGGACGCCGACCAGTACTGGTATTTCTGTCCCGATTCGAAAACCTATTATCCCTACGTCAAACAATGCCCAAGCCCATGGCAACGCGTCATACCGCATACGCCGCCGCAATAGCGGCGGGCACCCTCCTGCTGCTTGCCGCCTGCGCCACGGCGCCGAGCGGTCCCTCGATACTGGTCCTGCCCGGCGAGAGCAAGACCTTCGAACAATTTCGCGCCGACGACTATGAATGCCGCCAGTTCGCGAGCTACCAGGTCAACGGCACGACGCCCGACAATGCGGCTGCCGACAGCGGCGTGAAGAGCGCCGCGGTAGGCACGGCCGTGGGCGCGGTGGCCGGCGGTCTGATCGGCGGTCGCGATGGCGCGGCCACCGGCGCGGGCGCCGGGCTGATTTTCGGCGCGCTCGGCGGCACGGGCGCGGCGCAAAGCTCGCAACGCGGTGCGCAGCAGCGCTACGACTTCGCGTTCCAGCAATGCATGTACGCCAAGGGACACCAGGTCCCCGTCGACAGCTATTCGACACCGCGGCGCCGCAGCCGCAGCTACGCGGTTCCGCCGCCGCCGCCGCCCCCGCGCTGACGCGCTAGGGCAGTTGGATCTTGCCGCCGCCGCCGAGGCCGCCCATGCCGCCGGCCGGCGGCATCCCGCCCTGCGGCACGACGATCGACGACGCCGCCTGGCGCCGCAGCTCCTGCAGTTCCTTCATCGTGCGCTCGATCGCTTCCTTCGCCAGTGGGCCGAACTGCTTCGCCGCATCTTCCAGCGTTTTGGCCGGAATCTCGAACGCGATGGGCAGCGTGCCGACCTGCGTCATGACCTGCGTTTCGCCGACGTAGATCACGGGTCGCGCGACGTCGGTCGTGGCGTCGGCCTTGACCGGCGTCATGCGGCGGATGGTGCCGATGCGCCGGTCGGTGAACACTTCCTCGAGGTACAGCGCCGCCGGATCCAGTTTCGGGTCAGCGCCGCGCTTTTCGTCTTCTGCTGCCATGTGCGTCCCTTCTAATTGGCCGAATGGCGCTAGTTTACTGTGCGCGCGGCGGCCAGCGTCAGATCGATGAGCCGGCGCTGCGCGCGGCTGCCGCCGATACGCTCGTGCTCCGCCATATGCGGCTCAATGAGCGCGACCGCTTTTGCAAAGTCCTTGCGTGCAAAGGCGTCAAAGGCCTCGACCAAGTGCGGCACGATCGGCCCGGCGAGCAGCTTGCCGGCCTCCTGCCGGTCGCGCAGTTCGTGCAGCATGTTCTCCAGCGCCGGCGCGTCGCCCGTCGCCGCGTACGCGAGCGCGCGATGCACGTCGGCGAAGGCGAGGCCGGCGGCAGGAAAATTCTTCGAGCCATAGGCGCTGATCTCGCGCCAAAGGCGCTCGTCGCGCCGATTGCCGGCAAGCTCGGCGCGCCACAGGAACGCGGCCGAGTCGCTCAGCACGTTGATCGGCGGGCCCCAGGCGCCGCCGGGATGCACGCCTTTCAGGTAGGCGCGCATCGCTGCCTCGGGATTGCCCAGCTCCAGCTGCCACAGAGCGATGTGCCAATTGATGTGGCAATGGAGCAGCCCTTCCTTGGCATAGCCCTGGATCCATTGCTGCAGGAATTTCAGGCCTTGCTCCTTCTCACCGGCCTCGTAGTACACGTGCGCCTTCACGTGCGCGCCGTGGGCGCTAAGCGGGTCAAGTTCCATGGCGCGCTCGATCGTCTTGCGCGCGACCTCGGTGTCCCCGGTTTCTACCTGCGAGAACGCAAGCTGCACCAGGAACCAGGGCTGTTCGCCGTAGTGCGGCGCCAGGCTCTCCATGAGTTGCCGCAGTTCCTGCTCCCTGCCCTTGCGGCCGGAAAAGCCGATCAGGCCGAATACGCCGGTGAACGGCGCAAGTACCATCGCGTCGCCCGGGTGCCGCTGCAGGTGCTCGCGCCCGAGCGCATAGGTCTTTGCAGAAGCGCCTTCGATGGTGAGGAGCACGATTTCGACGTTGCTGCGCTCGCGCTCGGGAAGGCCGGCCATCTGCTCGCGCGCCTTGGAGGCAGCCGCCTTGGCCTCCGGAATGCGCGCGGCGAGAAACAGCGAGCGCGCCAGGCCGGCGCGTGCCAACGCGAATTCCGGATCGGCGATCAAGGCGCGCTCGAAACTCTGCTCGGGCAGCGGCTTGGCCGCGAACAGCCGGTCGACCCCGTCGAGGTAGGCGGCGCGCGCCTCAGCCGACGCGCTCGAAAGGACCAGCTCGCTCACGCGCGCAGCTTGAACCTCTGGATTTTTCCCGTCGCCGTCTTCGGCAGCTCGGCGGCGAACTCGATCCAGCGCGGATACTTGTACGGCGCGAGCTTTTCCTTCACATGCGCTTTGAGCTCGTCCTCGCTCGCCTTCGCCCCGGGCTTGAGCACAACATAGGCCTTGGGCTTCACCAGCTTCTGCTCGTCTTCCTTGCCGACCACCGCCGCCTCGAGCACCGCCGGGTGCCCGACCAGGGCGGCTTCCACCTCGGCCGGCGACACCCAGATGCCCGACACCTTCAGCATGTCGTCGGTACGCCCGCCATAGGCGTAGAAGCCGTCGGCGTCCTGCGTGTACTTGTCGCCGCTCTTGGTCCACGCGCCGATGAACGTCGAGCGGCTCTTGGCGCGGTTGTTCCAGTAGTACATGGCGCTGGTCGGTCCGCAGATTTCCAGCTCGCCGAGCTCGCCCTGCTTCACGGTGTTGCCCTGCTCGTCCACCAGCCGCAGGTCGTATCCCGGCACCGCCTTGCCCGTGGTGCCGTGGCGCAAGTCGCCCGGACGATTGGAGAGGAAGATGTGCAGCATCTCCGTCGAGCCGATGCCGTCGAGGATGTCGAGGCCGGTCTTTTCCCTGAAGCTCTTCGCAATCTGCGGCGGCAGCGCCTCGCCGGCCGACACGCAGATACGCAGCCGCAGCGCTTCCTTTTTCGGAAAATTCGCGTCTGCGAGCATCCCGGCATACAGCGTCGGCACGCCGAAGAACAGCGTCGGCTTGTTCTCCGTCAGCCGCTTGAACACCGCCGCCGGCGTCGGCCGCTCGGCCATCAGCACCGCGGTCGCGCCCGTGGCCAGCACGAACGACAACGAGTTTCCCAGGCCGTAGGCGAAGAACAGCTTCGCCGCGGAAAAGACGACATCCGACGCCTTCATCCCCAGCACTCCGCGCGCGTACAGCTCGGCTGTTTCGATCATGCTGGAATGCGCGTGCACGGTGCCCTTGGGCATGCCGGTGGAGCCCGAGGAGTAGAGCCAGAAGCAGGCGTCGTCCCGGGTCGTCGGCGCCGGATCGAGCTTCGCGTTTCCTTTCGCGATGACGTCGTTGAACGACGAGCCGGTCACGATCACGTGCTTCAGGAAGGGCAGCGTGTCGAGCACCGGCTTGAACTGCGGCAGCAGCGCTTCCGAGACGACCAGCGCCTTGGCGCGGCTGTCCGCGAGCATGTACTCGACGTCCTTGGTCGTGAGGAGCGTGTTCACTGCCACCGGAATGATCCCGGCGCGGATGGCGCCGAGAAACGCCACCGGCCAGTCGATCGTGTCGTGCATCGCGAGCAGCACGCGGTCTTCCATGCGCAGCCCCATCGCCAGCAGGCCGCCGCCGAAGCGGTTCACGCGCTCGGCGAGCTGCGCGTAGGTAATCGAGCCCGCGTCGTCTTGGAACGCGGTCTTCGCGCCGCGCCCCGCCTGCAGGTTGCGCTCGATCAGGTCGTAGGCCGCGTTATAGGCGTGCGACGTTTCCATACGCTCCTCCTCCACAATTGTAGGGCGGGCCAGGGCCCACCCTACGCGGACTGCGCGAGCCTTTCGCGCACCTTCGCCACCCACGCCTCGGCCCACTCGATCGCCACCTCCTCGGGCAGCGTGCCGCTCGAGGCGTCGTGCGTGTAGCGCTCGCCGATGCGCTCGGCACCCAGGCCCGACAGCAGTTCGTCGAAGCGTTTGCCGCCGAAGTTGAAGGTCTCGGCGTAAGTGCGATCCCCCAGGCCGAAGACGCCGTAGCGCACGCCGGCGAGATCGGGTTTTTGCGCACCGAGCGCCTCATACAGTGCCTTGGCGTTGTCAGGAACGTCGCCCTGGCCGTAGGTCGAGGTGCAGATGAGGTAGGCCGCCTGACGGTCGGCGAAGATCGCGGGCTCGAGCTTGTCCATCAGATGCGTGACGACCTGGAGGCCGTCGCCGTCAAGCGCAAGTTCCATTTCCTGGGCGCACATCTGGGCCGTGCCGGTCATGGTGCCGACGAGGACATTGATTTTCATGCGCTGCACAGTATAATGCATGATTTCGAGATAGGAAAGCATTATATTTCATATGGGCGCC
>JBDTMD010000080.1:0-7138 GCA_039934435.1 Burkholderiales bacterium | reverse complement strand
GCGACCGTCGTCCTTGCGGCTAACGCGCGGTGCGTCGATCTTCACCGCGATCGACTTCGGCGCGCTCAGACGCGTTCGCCGCACTTTTTCCCATGCGTCCCTGGGCTCGCCGTTCGGCGTGCGGAAATCCTTGGCATAGGACGCCAGATAGGCATTCACGTCCTGGCGTGACCAGGCGGCCGCCCAGGCTTCGACGGCTTCGAGGGCGCCCTCTGTGCTGGTGGCAGGCGGCGGGGCGACTTTCGCTGCGGCCGGTTTCTCGGCGGCAGGCGGCTCGGGCGCGGCCTTTGGCACCGGGACGCTCTGCGGCGCCGCAGCGCTGACCAGGGCGGGCGGCGCTTCACGCGGCGCCGTGCCGACCAGTTCGCGCACCAGCGCGAGCTTGTTCTGCGCGCCGGCGTTCGAGGAGTCCAGCCTCAGCGCCTTGTCGTACGCCTGGCTCGCCAGTTTGGCGTAAACGTCGCCCAGATTCTCGTAGGCCGTCGCGTAGCTCGGGTGCGTGCGGATCGACTGCTCGAGTGCCGAGCGCGCCTTGTCGTACTGGCCCTGCGACGCGTAGACCACGGCGAGATTGTTGTAGGGCTCGGGCAGCTCCGGATAGTCCGCAGTCAGCTTCTGGAAAATTTCGATTGCCGCGGGCGCGTTGCCCTGGTCGGTGTAGATCAGGCCTTTCAGGAAGCGCGCCTGCGGATCCGCGGGCTTGGCCGCGAGCAGCTTGTTGACGCGCTCGAGGGCCTGCTGATGCTGGCCCGCGCGCAGCAGCTTGCTGGCTTCGGCGAGTTCGTCCGCGCGCGCGGCGCCTAGCGCAAACGCGAACGCAACTGCAGCGGCAGCCAGGCTCAGGCGGCGCACGAAGTCGACATGCATTGTGTTATAGTTTTCAAGGATCTACGGAAACTTGCTGATTCTAGACTAAGCCCCGCGGGACCACAACCGAGCCCGCGGCCAGGCCACGCACCGCCCCCCGATGCTCAGAATCTTCAACTCGCTGGCGCGGCAAAAGCAGGACTTCGTGCCGATCCGGCCCGGCGAAGTGCGCATGTACGTCTGCGGCATGACCGTCTACGACTTCTGCCACCTCGGGCATGCCCGCGTCATGGTGGTTTTCGACGTCGTGCGCCGGTGGTTGCGGGAAACCGGTCTGCGTATCACTTACGTGCGCAACATCACCGACATCGACGACAAGATCATCCGGCGCGCGGCCGAGAACGGGGAGCCGGTTGCCGCCCTGACGGCGCGCTTCATCCGCGCCATGGAACAGGACCTTGCCGCACTGGGCGTGCAACCTCCCGACCACCAGCCGCGTGCCACGCAGTACGTGCCGCAGATGCTCGAGCTGATCGGGCGCCTCGAGGCGCGGCGACTGGCCTACCAGTCGCCGTCCGGCGACGTCAATTTCGCGGTGCGGCGCTTTCCCGGCTACGGCAAGCTCTCGGGCAAGAGCCTCGATGAGCTGCGCGCCGGCGAGCGCGTCGAGATCGTCCGCGCCAAGGACGATCCGCTCGACTTCGTGCTGTGGAAGCGCTCCAAGCCCGGCGAGCCGACCTGGGAGTCGCGCTGGGGCGCGGGGCGGCCGGGCTGGCACATCGAATGCTCGGCGATGAGCTGCGCGCTGCTCGGCGAGCATTTCGACATTCACGGCGGCGGCCAGGACCTGCAGTTTCCGCACCACGAGAACGAAATCGCGCAGTCCGAGGGCGCGAGCGGCGCGCCGTTCGTGAACACCTGGATGCACAACGGCTTCGTGCGCGTCGACGAGGAAAAGATGTCCAAGTCGCTGGGCAACTTCTTCCTCATTCGCGACGTGTTGCGGCGCTACGACGCGGAGGTGGTGCGGTTCTTCATCCTTCGCGCGCACTACCGCAGCCCGCTGAACTACTCTGATGCGCACCTCGACGACGCTCGCCAGGCGCTGACGCGACTGTACACCGCGCTCAAGGGCGCGCCGGCGACACCCGCGCGCATCGATTGGCAGGAGCCGCGCGCGCAGCGCTTCAGGGCGGCCATGGATGACGATTTCGGCACGCCGGAGGCGGTTGCGGTCCTGTTCGAGCTCGCCAACGACGTTAATCGCGGCGGCGCGCAATACTCGGGGCTGCTGCGCGCCCTGGGCGGCATACTCGGCGTTCTGCAGCGCGAAGCCGAGGACTTCCTGCGTGCCGGTCCGGCGCGCGGGCTCGGCGATGCCGAGATCGCTGCGCGCATAGAGGCCCGACTCGCGGCGCGCAAGGCGAAGAACTACGCCGAAGCCGACCGCATCCGCAAGGAGCTGGAGCAGGGCGGCGTCGTTCTCGAGGACAGCGCGCAGGGGACGACCTGGCGGCGCGCGTAGCGCGCAGCGCTCAGTGCAGCAGCTTGCCGTCGCGCGTCAGCGCCATCAGGTAGTTGCGCGCGCTGCCCTGCCGGTTGCTGCGCGAGTAGCTCACCGTGTAGCCGCCGGCATCGTAATAGGACATCGAATCGAGCGCCTGCAGCAGCGCGTTTCGCGTCAGCGCGGGACCGGCGCGGCGCACTGCCTCGGCAAATACCTTGGCGGCGATGAATGCCTGCAAACACGCCGGGGAATAGGTCTTGCGCCCGGTTTCGGCCTCGAACGCAGCGCGATATTCGGCCACCACCGGCAGCGACACCCGGTCGAGTGGCGGCACGACCTGGGAAAACGTAACGCCCGCCCCGTCGCCGCCGAGCGCAACGGCAAGTTTTCCTGGATCAGCCAGCGACAGCACGACGATCTGCGTGTCGTGGCCCGTGCGCCTGAGCGAACGCACCAGGTCGGCGGCGGGCGGCTGCGGCAGCGCAACGATCACCACATCCGGCTTGGCGACGAACGCCTCCTGCGCCAGCGCGGCAATGCCGTCCGCGCCGCGCCTCAGCGCCGCGTCCGCGGGCGCGGCGAGGCCGCGGCGCGATAACGACGAGCGCGCGGCGGCCAGGAAATCCGCACCGGCCGCGTCGTCGCGGCGCAATAAGGCAAACCGCTTGAGGCCGAGAAGCGCGTAATGGTCGATGACCCGGTCGATCTCCTCGGCATGGCCCGCGGTTACCGTGAAGACGTTGCGGGCGGGCTGGCGCGCCATTTCGGCGCCGGTCAGCGCGCCAAACAGCGGCACGCGCGCCTGCTGCAGAAGAGCCAGCAGCTCGCGCGACATGCCGGCGTCCGTGTAGCCGAACAGCGCGAACACCTTGAACTCCTCGATAAAGCGACGCGTATTGGCGAGCGTGCGAGCGGGGTCGCCGGCGTCGTCGAGCGTGGCGAGCTCGAGGCGCCGGCCGTGAACGCCGCCGGCGTCGTTCAACTTGCGCAGATAGGCGAGGGCACCGTTGCGTACGTCCTCGCCGACGCTTTGCAACGGGCCCGAGAGCGGCGCGGACTGGCCGAGCACGATGGTGCGCGGGGTGACGCCCTGGGCGCGGGCGGCGCCGGCAAGCACGCAGCAGGCGACGACCAAAAGCGCGGTGCGGACGGGTGCTATCATCGGCCCTCATTTTCTCCCATTGCCGCGCGCAAGTCGCCCGCATGCTGCTGCAGATCCCCGGGGTGCTGAAGAAGGAAGAAGTCGAGCTCGTGCTGCGCGAGCTCGATCAGGGCGAATACGAGGACGGTCGCGTCAGCGCGGGACAGCTCGCGCGCGGCGTGAAAAACAATCTGCAGGTCAAGCGCGAGGCCGAGGCGTCGCGGAAATCCGCGCCCATGTTGCTCGAGGCACTGCGGCGCAACAACCTGTTCTATTCCGCCACATTTCCCCTGCGTGTCCACGGGCCGATCTTCAACCGCTACGACGTCGGCATGACCTACGGTCTGCACGTCGACAACGCGCTCATGGGCGAGCCGGCCAATATACGGTCGGACGTCTCGGCGACCCTGTTCCTGAGTCCGCCCGATCAATACGACGGCGGCGAGCTGATCGTTCAGGAGCACCAGGGCGAGCAGCGCATCAAGCTGCCCGCGGGGAGCATGGTGGTGTACTCGTCGACCAGCCCGCACCGGGTGGAGCCCGTGAAGCGTGGCAGCCGACGCGCGGCGATCTTCTGGATCCAGAGCATGATCCGCGACGAGTCGAAGCGCGAGCTTCTGTTCGACCTCAACCACATCCTCAGCGCGTTGCACGGCAAGGCGGAGCAGCCGGTGCAGATGGCGCTGGCCTCCGTCTATCACAACCTGATGCGCATGTGGGTCGAGACCTGAGCGCTTCAGTGGTGCTGCTGGTACTGCTGCCACATCTGCATTAGCGCAGCTTCGATTTCGCGTACGCGCGATTCGGTGTCGAAGAGCGGCCCGGTGCGCGCTTCGAGCGTGCGGCGATAGCGCCTAAGGCGCTCTCGGTCGCTAGCGAGTTGTACAGCAAGCGCGACGTAGGCGTCCTGGTCTTGGGTGACGAGTTCCGGCAGGCCGGCGGCGTGCAGCAGACTTGCGCCGGACCGCGAGGCCATGGCCGATCCCTGAAGCGTAAGAACCGGCAGGGCACTTGCCAGCGCATCGGAGGCCGTTGCGACGGCGTTGTGATGGAGCGCGTCGAGCATTAAGTCCCCCAGGCGATGCCTTGCCAGGTAGCGAGGATCATGCCTCGGCTCGAATGGCGCGAAGATCAGTCGTGCAGGCTCTACGCCCTGCGCCGCGGCCTCGCGTTGTAGATTGCGCTGCGCCGTCGCAGGCAAAGCCTGCAGCCACAGTACGGAATTGGCAACTTCCCTTAGAACGCGCGTCCAGAGCATGAACGAATCCGGTGATATTTTCTCCGGCTTGTGAAACGCGCAGTAGACGAAGGCGTCTTCCGGCAATCCATAGTCGCGACGCGAAACATGAGTCGCAGGCAATGGGAGACGAAAGTCGTAAAGATAGTACGTATGCGGCAGGTAAATGGGCGTCTCGCTCCACTCGGCGGGCGACGAGGCCACTACGGGATCAATAAACACGTAATCGACTCGCGAAGATCCTAGCGATCCCGCAAACCCTTCGTACAGCGTCTGCACTCGCGCTGGCCGCGCTGCAGCGATACCAAATCTTGTGCCAGTGGTATGGCCCGCGGCGTCGATCAAGATATCGATGTCATCTTCGCGAATGCAGGCGGCCGCATCTTCGTCTGTCATCGCGTGCACGTCCCGAATCCTGTCTGCCGCTGCACATAGCCGGGCTTGGATCTGGCTGTCTGGATCGATGACAGTTAGCGAATAGGCGTACAGCTCGAATTTGGTCCGATCTAGCAGTTCGAACAAAGGTAGCAACAGATACGCCATGACGTGCTCGCGCAGGTTGGGGGAGAGCACCCCGATGCGAATGAGCGAGCGCAACGTTGGCATGGGAGTCGGCAGCATCGGCGAGCTGGCTTCGACTCGTTCTGCGATTTGGCGTGCTATCGCATGGCGCTCCGGCCCCGACAGCGGTAGGTGAAGCGCCATGAAGGCAGCTGCTGGCTCGATCAGGGCACCGGGCACGCTAGGCAGGCGGCGCATTTCCGCCACCAGATCGTCCCATGACGACCAGTCACATTGCCCCATCGCCAGCCATGACTGCCATAGAAAGAGATTTTCCGGAGAAACCAGGTAGTCTGCGTCGGCGTTTGGCGCGATGTGCTGCAGGAACTGGGCGACGGCCTGCGGATCTCGCGCCTGCGCCTTGGCGAAGATCGCCCGCGCCTCATCGAAGCGACGAAGGCCGGACAGGGCAACGCCTCGGCGAATGGGTACGCTGACGTCCCGAGGCGCAAGCGCGTTAAGCTCATCCAAGGCGCCGAGCGCGGTTGTAAAGCGCCTCTGTGCGATGAGGATATCGATCAGAGCACTATGCGCTCGCGGCGAGTTAGGAAACGCCTGAACGTAGCGCCGCTGGTTGGCTTCGGCGTCCTCGAGCCTGCCGAGGCGCGCAAGGAGAAGGCCGCGATTGTGCAGCGCGTCCTCGAAAATCGGATCGATATTCAGCGCTTTCTCGTAGTGCGCCGTCGCGTCACTTGACTGACCGAGATCATCAAAGCAAAGCGCGATGGCATAGAGCAAGCGTGCATCACGCGGAGACTGCGACAACGCCTGCTGGCTGGCAGCGAGCGCGCCGCTGGCGTCTCCAGCGGCGCGCAGCACGGATACGTACGCGAGGTGCGCGTCGCTATTAGTCGGGTCCAGCGACAGGCTGCGCGACAACGCGCACGCAGCTGCGGGAAGTTCATTTAGCGCATGGCGACAGGCGCCAAGGACAAACCAGCCGAATGCGTCAGCTGGTTGATTGTGCAATAGAGATTCGAGGAGCGCTGCGCCTGCTTGCGGGCGGCCTGCCCGCAAGTGCGATAACGCTTCCTCGCGCGACAAGCGCTACTGCTTCTTAAATGCAGCTGCGCCCAGGACGTCCTTGCCGGCAAAAGAATCACTGATCTTGTATGCCAATCCTGCCCGCTCCGCAGCCGCGCCGGCGAAGAATCCAGCCACCGAGGAACTGCAGCCGCTCAAGCAGCTGCTCGAGTTGGTGCCGTTCATTCCGGCGCCGTCGCTATATGATCCCGAAAAGGTGTTGCCGGAGATTCCTGCATTGCCGTTGATCAAATAGCCAAGTCCACCGACAGCTACATTCAGGTTCATTCTGACAATGGGATTGCTAACATCGAAGTTCACTGTGAGGCTGCCACTGAAAGTGCCGGGCGAGGCACTGCCATCCGTCAATGTCGGCCGCGTTGCGCCGAGAAGCGAGTAAGTCGCAGTTCCAATTTGAGGCATTAACGCGGTGGGCGCGCCAACGACGTAATGCAAACCCTTATTCGCGTCGTAGATCTCGTTAATGGCATTCAGGCCGTCGATGGACGCCGCGCCCGTGACATTGCCGGTCCAGCGTCCCCAGGCGATGATGCCGTCGTTGCCAAAGTCGACAATCTTGGTGACGTCGGGATCGGCGAAGAAATTCTGGCCAATCGCGTCTGAAATTCCCGTCATGCGCCCAGCCGCGTCAAAGGTGGCCGTGCCGTCCGAAATGGTCGCAAGCTGTGCACTTGAAAATGTGCAGCAGTAGGCCATGGTTCCGGACAGGACGCTGCCGCCGAGCCCCACCACCGGTGCCGAAATTACAGATTCGCCATTCGTGGTTCTCTCGTCTCCCTGTACGAATTCCCCAATTGGCGGCAGCGGCGTCGGCCCCGCCGTCGGAATCTGCACCGTCTCC